>NZ_CEEDBP010000015.1:0-131128 GCF_979252845.1 Belnapia sp. AC561 | reverse complement strand
GGCCAGGATGGGGGTGATGGGGATGGGGGTATCCGTATCGGTGGGAAGAGGGCGCGCCACCGCCGGCGCGACCGGCGCGGCGATGCCGAAGCCGGCGCCGCCGGTCTCGAGCGCGAGCCGCAGGGCAGCCGCCTGTTCCTCCGCCGCATTGGCGCAGGCGCCGAGCAGGCAGATCATCGGCAGCAGGCGATGGAGGCGGGGCGCCATGGGCGGCGCGGGCTCCGGGTCGGCTTGGGGGATGGGCCGGCGCCGGCAGGCGACGGATAGGCACGCTCTCCCGCGGCGGCAGCGGGCCGCCGGGTTGCCCCGGCGGCCACAAGCCGTTCCGCCCTGGCCGATCAGCCCTCGGGCGGGCTCAGGCGCGGCGCCGGGGCGGCGTTGCCCTCGTTCAGCATCTCCATGCGGCCGGACATCTGGCCCCCTTCCTCGACCGCCAGCTTGCGGTAGCGGACGGTGCCGTTGACCTTGCCGGTGCCGCGGATGGTCAGCGAGCCGCGGGCGGTGACGGTGCCGTCGAACAGGCCGGCGATCTCGGCATCCTCGACCTGCACTTCGCCGCGGAACACGCCGGTCGGCGCGACGAAGAGCTCGGCGGCCTGGATCATCTCGGACTCGACGGTGCCTTCGACGACCAGCCGCTCGGCATCGGTGACGGTGCCCTGCAGGCTGATGCCGCGGCCGACCACCAGGGTGCGGCGCTCGGCGGCATCCGGCCGGCCCTGCGGCGGGCGGGCAGGCACGCCCATCGCGCCGGGCGCGGCGGGGCGCGGGGCGAGCGAAGGCGTGGCGGGCGCGGCGGTCGGCTTCGGGGCCATCGACATCATGGGCGTGTCCTTCGGGGTTGGGCGGAACGGCGGCACGCCGATATCGGCGTTTTGTGCGGCGGGAGGTTGGCCCATGGTTTGGTCCATGACCTGGCCTGGCGCCTGACTGGCGCCCGACCCTGGTTCACTGGCCGGCGGGGCCGGTCCATCGTCTCGTTTGCGGCCAAAAATGGCCATGTGCTCCCCCTTCACAGCGGTGCATCCTGGTGCACCGTGCAATCCCCACACGGCCTGTCCCAAGGCCCCCCGGCTAACACGCCGGGTTGCGCAGGCACAACGGGGCGTGATGCCTCAGCGGGCGAATTTCGTAGCGCTTTCATGAGGGTGTGCTTCGGTGCCCCCACCCGTCGTCCCATTGGCCGGGACGCGGTGCAGCAGGTGGGTCATCGCCGCGGTGCCCAGCACCGGCACCAGCAGGTTCAGCCCGGGAACCAGCGCCATGGCCGACAGCAGGGCACCGATGCCCAGCACCGGGAATTCGCGCTGCCAGCGCAGCACGCGGGCGGCGGCGACCGGCATGCGGCGCTGGGCCACGCCCTCGAACAGCCCATGTCCCAGGGCGACGGTGGAGATCAGCCAGAGCACCACCGCGCCGACCGGCGGGGCGAAGAACAGCAGCGGCAGGGCGAGCAGCGCGACGGCGCCGGTCTTGGCCGCGAAGCCCAGGTTGAAGCCGGCCTGGGCCAGCAGGCTGGCGCCCTGCGGCGGCGGCAGCGCCGGGTAGAAGCGCCGTTCCACCGCCGCCGCCACCGGGTCCAGGAACAGCCCGGACAGGCCGAGCATGACCGGCACAAACAGCCAGATGGCCAGGCCCAGCACCAGCAGCCCGCCCAGGGCGGCGGCCAGGCCGGCCAGCCAGCCATCCCCCCCGGCCAGCGCGCCGACGCCCCAGGCCGCCAGCCAGGCCAGGCCGAGGAAGGCCAGCAGGGCGGCGCCGAAGGCCTTGGCAAGGGGGCCGATGAAGGCCGGATCGGGCAATTGGCGGAGTGCGAGGAGGCAGGCGGTCAGCATGCGGCAAGACCCTTGTGGTTGCGGCCGGCGGGAGCGGAGGCTAATCGGGCTCTGCCCGAGCCAGCATGCCCGCCTTCCGGCTGGCCGGACGCAACCGCACAAGAGGTCTTCCGTTCCATGAGCGAGCCCACCCTCGACATCCTCGGCATCGGCAACGCCATCGTCGATGTGCTCGCCCGCGCCGATGACGACTTCCTGGCGGCGCGCGGCCTGGACAAGGGCGGCATGCGCCTGATCGATGCGGCGGAGGCCGAGACGCTGTACGGCCAGATGGGGCCGGGGCTGGAAAGCTCGGGCGGCTCGGCCGGCAATACCTGCGCGGTGGCGGCGGCGCTCGGCGCCCGCGTCGGCTTCCTCGGCAAGGTGGCGGACGATCAGCTCGGCCGGGTCTTCGGCCACGACATCCGCGCCGCCGGGGTGCATTTCCCGACCCCGCCGCTGGAAGGCCCGGCCGCCGAGGCGACGCCAACCGCGCGCTGCCTCATCCTCGTCACGCCCGATGCGCAGCGGACGATGAATACCTTCCTCGGCGCCTGCGTGACCTTCTCAGCCGCCGACGTGGATGCGGAGGAGGTGGGGCGGGCCAAGGTGGTCTACCTCGAGGGCTACCTGTTCGACCCGCCGGCGGCGCAGGAGGCCTTCTTCGAGGCCTCCGACGCGGCCCATGCCGCCGGGCGGCTGGTGGCGCTGAGCCTGTCGGACGCCTTCTGCGTGGAGCGCCACCGCGCCGCCTTCCGCCGCTTCCTGCGGGAGGAGACGGATATCCTGTTCGCCAACGAGAGCGAGCTGCTGTCGCTGTACCAGACCGACGACTTCGAGACGGCGGCGATGCTGGCGCGGCAGGACGTGGCGCTGGTGGCCCTGACCCGCAGCGAGAAGGGCAGCGTCATCATCGCCGGCGAGGAGCGGCACGAGATCCCCGCGGTGCCGACCGAGGTGGTGGACACCACCGGCGCCGGCGATGCCTATGCCGCCGGCTTCCTGGCGGCGCTGACCCGCGGCCTACCGCTGCCGGACTGCGGCCGCTGGGGCGCGATCGCCGCGGCGGAGGTGATCTCGCACTTCGGCGCCCGGCCGCAGGGGGACCTGCAGGCGCTGGTGGCGGCGGTGCCGGGGAACCACCCGGTCTCGACCGTGTTGGGCTGATACAGGCCCTTTGCCGGCCCGCGGCCCCTTGCCGCGGCGCCAGGCAGCGAAGGCCGGAATGCCCCGGCCGGAGCTTCTCCTGAGCCGGAGGCCCAAGGAGACGCTCCTCATGAACAAGTCAAAGCTGCTTGCCTCCACCCTTGGCCTCGCGCTGATCGCCGGGCCGGTGCTGGCGCAGCAGGCCGATACGCCGATGCGCCGCGACATGCCAATGCAGAACGGCGCCATGCCGATGCCGGCCCCCGCGACCACCGGCCCGACCGCCGCCGGCAATCCGATGCACGAGGGCCATGGCCGCGGCATGCGGGCAGGCGAGGACGGCATGCATCGCCGCCACGGCCACATGCGGGCCGAACGCGCCGCGGCGCGGGCCGAGAACCGCATGGATGTCGGCGGGCTGGTCGAGCAGGCGAGCGCCGCGCTGCGCGCCGGCCGCACCGCCCAGGCGACCGACCTGCTGGAGCAGAGCGAGACCCGGCTGCTGACCCGCAGCGCGCCCGCCGACCGGGCGGGCGAGCCGATGCGCGGGCCGGTGCTGGACCGGATCTCGGCGGCGCGCGGCGCCATCCAGGCGCGTGACCGCGCCGGGGCGATGCGGGAGATGGAGCAGGCGCGGGCCATGCTGCGGGCCGATCCGAACAGCGGGTCCGGCACCATGGGCGCGACGCCGACCCAGGGCGGTGGCCAGGGTGGTGGCCAGGGCGGCAACGGGGGTTGGGGCAATGGCCAGACCATGCGCGACAGCGGGTCGGCCGGAACCTCGATGAGCCGGGCCGATGCCATCATCCGGGTGCAGGCCGGCGGCAGCAGCGGCAGCGGCGGGCTGAGCGGCTCGACCCCCGGTTCGCCGGGCGCCGGCAATCCGGGCAGCACGCCGAGCACCGGCATGGGCACCATGACGCAGCCGCCGCAGGGCAGCGCCAGCCCCGGCGTTCCGATGGGCGGCCGGACCGGCTCCGCCGGCGTCGGCGCCCCGCCGCCGGGCGCGACGACCCCGCAGGGCAGTGGCAGCGGCGCAATGGGCAGCGGCGGCGCGATCCGTCCGGGCAGCACCCCGAGCGGTGGTGGCACCGGCAGCAACCCCAGCCGCTAAGCTGGTAGGAACGCGGCGTTTTTCCTTGTAGGGAAAGGCGCCGCATGCAAGGCGAGCGCCGCGCGCATGGCATAAGTGCATGTGGCGCTCGCTTTTTCCGCGGCAAAGCCCTATGGGTGCGCTGCAACAAGCCGCCTGCCTGCTCTGCCCGACCCCCGACCGCGTTCGAAACGCAAGGTTGGGGTCGGGTTTTGCTTTGCTTTGCGGCCGCATGGGAAGCAAGGCCCCCTAATGGAACTCCGTAACGTCGCTATCATCGCCCACGTCGACCACGGCAAGACGACGCTGGTGGATAACCTGCTGAAGCAGGCCGGCGCCTTCCGGACCAATCAGGTGGTTGCCGACCGCGCCATGGACCGCAACGACCTGGAGCGCGAGCGGGGGATCACCATCCTCGCCAAGTGCACCGCGGTCGAGTGGAAGGGCGTGAAGATCAACATCGTCGATACCCCTGGCCACGCCGATTTCGGCGGTGAGGTCGAGCGTATCCTGTCCATGGTCGATGGCGCCATCGTGCTGTGCGACGCGGCCGAAGGCCCGCTGCCGCAGACGAAGTTCGTGCTGACCAAGGCGCTGGCCCGCGGCATCCGCCCGATCGTGGTCATCAACAAGGTCGACCGCTCGGACGGCTCGCCGCATGCGGTGCACGACCAGGTGTTCGACCTCTTCGCCGCGCTCGGCGCCACCGATGAGCAGCTCGACTTCCCGACGCTGTTCGCCTCCGGCCGCCAGGGCTGGGCCGACGACAGCATGGAAGGTCCGCGCAAGGACCTTTCGGCGATGTTCGACCTGATCCTCAAGCACGTGCCGGCGCCGGGCAAGGACGTGGACGCGCCCTTCGCCATGACGGCGTCGATCCTCGAGGCCGACAACTTCCTCGGCCGCATCCTGACCGGCCGCATCGAGCAGGGCACCGCCCGCGTCAACATGCCGCTGAAGGTGCTGCGCGCCGATGGCACGCTGGTCGAGACGGGCCGGCTGACCAAGCTGCTGTCCTTCCGCGGCCTGGAGCGGGTGCCGGTCGAGACCGCCGAGGCGGGCGACATCATCGCCATCGCCGGGCTCGAGAACGGCACCATCCCGGACACCGTCTGCACGCCGGAAGTGTCCGAGCCGCTGCATGCCATCCCGGTAGATCCGCCGACGCTCGCCATGACCTTCCGCATCAACGACGGCCCGCTCGGCGGCCGCGAGGGCAAGAAGGTCACGTCGCGGCAGATCCGCGACCGGCTGTTCAAGGAGACGGAGAGCAACGTCGCCATCAAGGTGAAGGAGTCGGAGGAATCCGACGCCTTCGAGGTGGCCGGCCGCGGCGAACTCCAGCTCGGCGTGCTGATCGAGCAGATGCGCCGCGAGGGCTTCGAGCTGACCATCGGCCGCCCGCGCGTCCTGACCCGGGAGAACCCGGAGACGGGTGAGCGCGAGGAGCCCTTCGAGGAGGTGCTCATCGACGTCGACGAGGAATACTCGGGCGCCGTCGTGCAGAAGATGTCGATGCGCAAGGGCCAGATGCAGGACATGCGGCCCTCGGGCGGCAACAAGCAGCGGCTGACCTTCATCATCCCGTCGCGCGGCCTGATCGGCTACCACGGCGAGTTCATGACGGACACCCGCGGCACCGGCATCATGAACCGGCTCTTCGCCGGCTATCAGCCCTGGGCCGGCCCGATCGAGGGCCGCCGCAACGGCTCGCTGATCAGCAACTCGGATGGCGAGGCGATCCAGTACGCCCTGTTCTACCTGCAGGACCGCGGCACGCTCTTCGTCGACCCCGGCGTGAAGGTTTATGTCGGGCTCATCCTCGGCGAGCATTCGCGCGAGAACGACCTCGACGTGAATCCGATCAAGGAGAAGAAGCTCACCAACATCCGTGCCGCCGGCAAGGATGAGGCGCTGCTGCTGATCCCGCCGCGGCGTATGAGCCTGGAGCAGGCCATCGCCTACATCGAGGACGACGAGCTGGTCGAGGTGACGCCGGGCGCGATCCGCCTGCGCAAGCGCTACCTCGACCCGCATGAGCGCAAGAAGCACGCGCGCCGCTCGGACAGCGAGGCGGCATAAATCAGAAGGGGCGCCGCTGGTCGGCGCCCCTTTTTCAATTCATCATCCGGTCAACCCGCCGGAGTGCATGGATTGACGCAGGAAACGTCGGGGCGAACGCCCCTCACCCTCGCCCGCCAGGGCTGCTTCTTCACCGGTGGCCGCTATACCGAAGACGGCCAGGCCATGCGCGGCCAGTGCTTCGTCCACTTCCAGGTCCCGGCCGAGGAGACCGGCCTGCCGGTGGTGATGATCCACGGCACCGGCCAGACCGGGACCAATTTCATGACGACGCCCGATGGCCGGCCCGGCTGGGCGGAGGATTTCCTGCGGGCGGGCCATGCCGTCTACATCGTGGATCAGGCCGGGCGCGGGCGGTCCGGGCAGGATACCGCGCATGGGGCGCATGCCCGGGCGCCAGTCGCCCAGGTGACGCGGATGTTCACCGACCCGGCGAGCACCGCGCTCTATCCCCAGGCGGGGCGGCACAGCCAATGGCCGGGCGGGCCGGGGCGGCCGGGCAATGCCGCCTTCGACCAGTTCTTCGCCAGCCAGGTCGGCTATATCGCCGACCCCGCGAAGACCGAGGCGGTGGTGCTGGAGGCGCATCTGGAATTGCTGGAGCGCATCGGCCCGGCGGTGCTGCTGACCCATTCGCAGTCCGGCGTCTTCGGCTGGAAGCTGGCGGATGCCCGGCCCGGGCTGGTCCGCGCCATCCTGGCGATCGAGCCCAATGGCCCGCCCTTCTTCGACGTCACCTTCCAGGGCGGCGACGACTGGTATGCCGAGGGCAGCACCCCCGCCCGCCCTTGGGGCATCGCCCGGCTGCCGCTGAGCTTCGACCCGCCGGCGGCCTCGCCCGCGGATCTGGCGCTGGAACGGCAGGACGCGCCGGATGGGCCCGGGCTGGTGCGCTGCTGGGTGCAGCGGGCGCCGGCGCGGCAACTGCCGAAGCTGGCCGGCATCCCCATCCTCGTCGTCACCGGGGAGGCCAGCTATCGCGCGACCTACGACCATTGCACGGTTAAATTCCTCGCCCAGGCTGGTGCCGATGCCGAGCACATGCGGCTGGAGGAGCATGGCGAGCGCGGCAACGGCCATATGCTGATGCTGGAGGCGAACAGTGCCGCCATCAGCGCGCTGCTGCTGCGCTGGCTGGCGACGCGGCTCGGCTGATTCAGTCGCCGCGGAGGCCGGTGGCACGCACCACCTCGCCCCAGCGCCGCCAGTCCTCGGCGATCACCCGCGTGTAGTGGGCGCGGTCGCCGCCCACCGGGTCGGCGCCGAAGCTGCGGACCCGTTCGGCGACATCGGGCTGGCGCAGCACCGCATCCACTCCGCGCTGGTGACGGCGATGGCGCGCAGGCCGCCGGTCTCCAGCAGGCTGCGCGTGGCGAAGAGGGAATCGCTCGCCAGATCGACGTCGCCGCGCACCAGGGCGGTGATCGAGGGCTGGTTGCCGTTGTAGGGCACCAGGGTCAGTTCGATCCCCTCCCGCTGCATCAGCACGGCGAGCGAGAGGTGGTTGATGCCGCCGGTGCCGGGGTGGGAGACGGTGAGGCGGCCGCCGCGGGCGCGGGCCAGGGCGATCACCTCCGCCAGGGTGCGGGCCGGGAAGTCCGGGCGGGAGACCAGCAGCAGCGGCGAGGACTGGGCCATCGAGACGGCGGCGAAATCCTGGGTCGGGTTCAGCCCCGACCCGCGGTTGACCAGCAGGGTGATGAGGGTGGAGGTCGAGGCATAGAGGAAGGTCGTGCCGTCCGGCGCGGTGCGGGCGACGTATTCCGCGGCCAGCAGGGTGCCGGCGCCGGGGCGGTTCTCGACCACGAAGGTGGTGCCGGGCATCGCCTCCCCCAGCTTGGTGGCGAGCAGGCGGGCCATGATGTCGTTGGCGCCGCCGGCGGCGAAGCCGACGACGAAGCGGATCTGGCGCGGCAGAGACTGGGCCATGGTCCGGCCGCCGGCCATGGCCAGCGGCAGCCCCAGCAGCGCGGTGCGCCGCCCCATCATGTTCATTGTTGCCTCCCCCTTCCTTGCGTCACCCCGGCGACGCGGCCTGGATCGCCGCCCAGACCCGGGCCGGCGAGGCCGGCAAGTCCAGATGCGTGATGCCATGGGGCCGCAGCGCATCCACCACCGCGCCCAGCAGCGCGGGCAGCGCGCCGACCGTCCCCGCCTCCCCGGCGCCCTTGACGCCGAGCGGGTTGGTGCTGGTCGGCACCGGGTTGCTGAGCACCGTGAGGCCGCAGAAGTCGCCGGCGCGCGGCATGCCGTAATCCATGAAGCTGGCGGTCAGCATCTGTCCGGCCGCGTCGTAGCGGATCGCCTCGCCGAAGACCTGGCCGAGGCCCTGGGCGATGCCGCCATGGATCTGGCCCTTGACCAGCAGCGGGTTGATCACCGTGCCGACGTCGTCGACCACCACGTAGGACAGCAGCGCCGTCTCCCCGGTCTCCGGGTCCACCTCCACCTCGGCGATGTGGCAGCCATTGGGGAAGGTGGCGTCGCCGGGGCGGTTGATGAGCAGGGCGGAAAGGCCGAGATCCTCGCCCATCGGCAGCGCGCCCGGGACGTAGCTGCGCCGGGCGAGCTCCTCGATCCCGATGCCGCGGTCGGTGCCGGCGATGCGGAAGTGGCCGTCCTCGAATTCGATGTCGGCCTCGGCGGCTTCGAGGAAATGCGCGGCGAGGCGCTTGCCGCGGGCGATGACGCGGTCCGCCGCGCCGCTCAGCGCGCCGCCCGCCGCCATCATGGACCGCGAGCCGATGGTGCCGCGGCCATGGGTGACGAGGTCGGTGTCGCCGTTGATGAAGCGGATGCGCTCCGGCGGGATGCCGAGGCGGGTCTGGGCGATCTGGCGAAACACCGTCTCATGCCCCTGGCCGTGGTTGTGGCTGCCCATCAGCAGGGTCATGCTGCCGCCGGAATCGAAGCGGATCTCGGCGGCTTCCTCCATCGGGCCGCGATGCGGGCCGCCGGCGCTCTCGATCGCATTGGCGATGCCGATGCCGCGCAGCTTCCCGCGCGCCGTGGCCTCGGCGCGGCGGGATTCGAAGCCGTCCCAGTCGGCGGCCTCCAACGCCAGCGCCATGTTCCGCGGGAAGTCGCCGCTGTCATAGGTGTAGTCGAGCCCGGTGCGGAAGGGCATGGCGCCGGGCGGGATCAGGTTGCGCTGGCGCAGCGCGATGCGGTCGAGGCCCATCTCGGCGGCGGCGAGGTCGATGACGCGCTCGATCGCATAGATCGCCTCCGGCCGGCCGGCGCCGCGATAGGGCGCGGTGGGCTGGGTATGGGTGAAGAAGCCGCGGACCTCGGTGCAGATATGCGGCGTGCGGTAGACGCCGGCGAGGCCGCCGACGTTGTTGGTGGAGGAGACCGGCCCCTGCCAGGCGAGATAGGCGCCGAGGTTGCAGAGCGTCCGCACCCGCAGGCCGAGGAATTCGCCATCCGCCGCCAGCGCCAGCTCGGCGGTCGAGAGGTTGTCCCGTGCATGGCTGTCGGAGAGGAAGCTTTCGGTCCGCGTCGCGGTCCAGCGCACCGGGCGGCCGAGGCGCTTCGCCGCGTGCAGACACAGCACATGCTCGGGGAAGGGGCTCTCCTTCATGCCGAAGCCGCCGCCGACGTCGGGGGAGATGATGCGCAGGCTGCTGGAGGGGATGCCGAGGGCGTATTGCGCGATCTCGTTCCGCATCACATGCGGCAATTGCGTGCCGGTGGTCAGCGTGTAGCGGTCCTCGATCGGGTCGTGGCTGGCGAGGGCGTTGCGCGGCTCCATCGGGTTGGCGGAGACGCGGGTGATGCGGAAGTCGAGCCGCGCGACATGGGCGGCGCGGGCGAAGGCGGCCTCGGTCGCGGCGAAGTCGCCCAGGCGGAAGAGGAAGGATTCGTTGTCCGGCGCGATCCCGGGCCAGACGGCGGGGGCGCCGGGGCGGGCGGCATCGGCGAGGTCGGCCACCGCCGGCCGCGGCTCGTAGTCGACCAGGATGGCCTCGGCGGCGTCCTGCGCGGCGGCGCGGCTTTCCGCCACCACCGCGGCCACCGGGTCGCCGACGTAGCGGACCTCCTCGCCGGCCAGCATGTGCCAGGGGGTCTGGGTGATCGGCGCGCCGTCCCGGCGGTGACGCGGGGTGACGCAGCGGAGGACGCCGAGCTCCGGGATATCCGCGAGCGTCAGCACCAGCAGCACGCCGGGCATGGCCCTGGCCGCCTCGGTCCGGATGCCGCGGATGCGGGCGGCGGCGTGCGGGGAGCGGAGGAGGACGAGATGCGCCGCATCCGGGGCGGCAATGTCGTCGACGAAGCGGCCGGCCCCGCGCAGCAGCCGCCGATCCTCCACGCGCCGCATCGGCGCGCCGATGCCCGTCCGGGATGGCTGCATGAGGTCTTCCTTCGTTTCCGCCTTTCGCAAGGTTAGGCACCCGCCGCGCCCGGCCGCAAGCGCCCCCGCTTTGGTGCCCGCCTTGGCGCCGCTGCCCTGGCGCCCACTCCGGTTTGGGGCAACACTCGGCCCAAGCAAACATCCATCCGGGAGGGAAGCGGCAGGATGATCGATAAATTCGTGCGGTCCATGGCGGAGGCAATGAACGGCATCAAGGACGGCTCGACCGTGCTGATGGCCGGCTTTGGCGAGGTGGGCGCGCCGCATGCGCTGCTGGATGGGCTGATCGAGCAGGGTGCCGGCAACCTGACCATCGTCGTGAATTCGGCGGGCCGGGTGCACAAGCCGGGCATGGCGGTGGAGGGCGTGCCGCGGCTGGTCGAGCTCGGCCGGGTGCGGAAGGTCATCACCACCTTCCTCCGGGCCGGCAGCATCGCCGGCGATGCGGTGCGCGACGGGCGTATGGAGGCGGAGTTGGTGCCGCAGGGTACCTTGGCCGAGCGCATCCGTGCCGCCGGCGCCGGCGTGCCGGCCTTCTTCACCCCGACCGGCGCCGGCACCTTGGTCGAGGAAGGCAAGGAGGTGCGGGACTACGACGGCCGCGCCTGCGTCCTGGAACGCGCGCTGCACGGCGACGTGGCGCTGGTGGAGGCCTGGATGGCCGACCGCTGGGGCAACCTGGTCTTCCGCGACGCCAGCCGCAATTTCAACCCGATCATGGCCATGGCCGGCAAGCTGACCATCGTGCAGACGCACCACGTCTGCGACCTCGGCCAGCTGCCGGCGAACGAGATCGTAACGCCGGGCATCTTCGTCGACCGCGTGCTGCATGTCGCGGCCGGCGACCCATCCCTGCCGCGCTGAAGGAGCACCCGAGATGAGCGAAAGCTTCAGGCCGCTCGGCCGCACCGGCATGGCGGCGCGCGTGGCGCAGGACATCCCCGAGGGCTGGTACGTCAACCTCGGCATCGGCATCCCGACCTTGATCGCCGACCACGTGCCGCCGGACCGCGAGGTGGTCTTCCATTCGGAGAACGGCATCCTCGGCGTCGGCCCGGCGCCGGAGCCGCACAAGCAGAATCCCTGGCTGGTGAATGCCAGCACGCAGCGCATCAGCATCCGCAGCGGCGGCAGCTTCGTCCACCATGCCGACAGCTTCGCCATCGTGCGCGGCGGGCACCTCGACCTCTGCGTGCTCGGCGGCTTCCAGGTGGCGGAGAACGGCGACCTGGCAAATTGGGCGCAGTCCGCGACCGAGGTCGGCAAGCAGATCGGCGGGGCGATGGACCTGGCGGTCGGCGCCAGGCGCGTCTGGGTGACGATGGAGCACACGACGAAGCAGGGCCAGGCGCGGATCCTGAAGCGCTGCAGCTATCCGCTGACGGCGCCGGGCTGCGTCACCCGGGTCTATACCAACCTGGCGGTGCTGGAGGTGACGCCGCGGGGCTTCACCGTGCTGGACATCATTCCCGGGCTGAGCTTCGACGAGCTCCAGTCCCGCACCGAAGCCACGCTGCATCAGGCCTGAGGAGGCGACCATGAAATTCGCCCTGCATTTCGGCAACAACAGCTTCCCCGATGGCGCCGGCGCCGCCCGCGTGGCGAAGCTGGTGGAGGCGGCGGGCTTCGACACGCTGTTCGCCATCGACCACGTGGTGATCCCGAAGGACTACGCCACGCCCTATCCCTATTCGCCGACCGGCAAGCTGCCGGGCGATGATTCCAGCCCCTATCCCGACCCGCTGATCTGGATGGCCTATGTCGCAGCGGTGACGACGCGGCTGCGGCTGATGACCGGCGTCATCATCCTGCCGCAGCGCAATCCGCTGGTGCTGGCCAAGCAGGTGGCGACGCTCGATGCGATGAGCGGCGGGCGGATCGAGCTCGGCATCGGCGTCGGCTGGCTGCGCGAGGAATTCGAGGCGATCGGCGTGCCCTTCGAGCGGCGCGGCAAGCGGGCGGATGAATACGTGGCTGCCATGCGGGCGCTCTGGGCCGGCGACGATGCGAGCTATGCCGGCGAGTTCGTCAATTTCAGCCGCATCAACTGCAACCCGAAGCCGCTGCGTGGCAGCGTGCCGATCATCGTCGGCGGGAGCACGGAGGTCGCGGCGAAGCGGGCGGGGCGGCTGGGGGATGGGTTCTTTCCCTCCATCGGCTCGCAGACCGACATCCTGCCGCTGTTCGACGTGGTCCGCCGCGCGGCGACGGCGGCCGGACGCGACCCGGCGGCCATCGAATTCCTGACGGGCTGCCCGGATGCCCTGCCGCAATCCGGCAAGGACCCGCGGGCGGCGGTGGAGGCGCGCCGCGCTGCCGGCGTCGGCCGCATCGTGCTGCCGATGTCGGCCTTCCTGCCCGATATCGAGGAAAGCCTGCCGCGCTTCGGTGAGCAGGTGATCCGCGAGTTCGCCTGAGCGCTACATCTTCTTGCCGGTGGTCCAGCCGCCATCCACCGGCAGGATGCTGCCGGTGAGGAAGCCGTTCGCCTCATCCGCCAGGAACAGGATGGCGGCGGCGATTTCGGCGGGTTCCGCCCAGCGGCCCAGCGCATGGATGTCGCGGATGGTCTGTGCCATCTCCGGGTCCTGGAAGTAGCGTTCGGTCAGCGGCGTACGCACCACGCCGGGCGCCACCGCATTCACCCGGATGCCCATGGCGCCGAGCTCGAGCGCCATCGCCTTGGTCAGCCCGACGACGGCATGCTTGGAGGCGGTATAGGCGGCGCGGCTGGGCGCCGCCATCAGCCCGAGCGTCGAGGCCAGGTTGACGATGCGCCCCGGCCGGCCCAGCGCCACCAGCCGCCGGCCGAAGGCCTGGCTCGGCAGGAAGGTGCCGGAGATGTTGACGCTGATGACGCGCTGCCATTCCTCGAAGGACAGGTCGAGCACCGGGCAGATCTCCCGGATGCCGGCCGAATTCACCAGCACGTCGAGCCGGCCCAGCGCCGCTTCCGCCGCGGCGACGAAGTCGGTGGCCGAGGCGGGGTTGGCGACATCCAGGCGGAAGGCATGCGCCTCGCCGCCCTCGGCGCGGATGGCGGCGGCGGTGGTCTCGGCATTCGCCAGGTCGAGGTCGCCGACGGCGATGCGGGCGCCCTCCCGCGCCGCGGCATGGCAGACCTGCTGGCCGATGCCGCTGCCGCCGCCGGTGACGAGCACAGCCTGATCCTGGAAGCGCATGGGTATTTCCTCCGGTATTTTAGCGGAAGGCTAGACGCGGGGCCGGGGCACCGCAACCGGCCGCCCGGTTGACGCCGGCCGCGCCTTGGCGCGCAATCCTGGCGACGGGGACCAACCCCGCTGCCTTCTTGGGGAGTACCGGAATGTACGCAGCGCCATCGCGCCGTGCCGTGTTGGGCCTGTTGGGGGCAGGCCTGGCGATGCCCGCCCTGGCGCAAGGCGCCTGGCCGAACCGGCCGATCCGCATCGTCGTGCCCTCCGTCACCGGCGGCTTCGACAACTACGCCCGGCTGACGACGCCGCGGCTGACCGAGCTGCTGGGCCAGCCCGTGGTGATCGAGAACAAGCCCGGCGCCAACGGCAACATCGGCATGCAGGAGGTTCAGCGGGCGGCGCCCGATGGCCATACCATCCTCTTCGCCGCGATCGGCTCGCTCTCGATCAATGTCAGCGTCTATCGCGGGATGCCGCTGGACCCGATCGACGACCTCGCCGCCGTCGCCTGCCCGGTCACCTCGCCCATGGTCTGGGTCGCCAATCCGCAGTCCGGCCCGCGGACGCTGGCGGAGCTGGTGGAGCGCGCCCGGGCCGCGCCCGGCAAGCTGGATTATGCCCTGCCCAGCGCCGGCACGATCAACCACCTGATCGCCGAGGGCTTCAAGCTGCGGCACAACCTCGATATCCCCGCCGTGCCCTATCGCGGCACGCCGCCGGCGCAACTCGATGTCGTCGCCGGCCGGGTGCCGGTGATGGTCGACAGCCTCGGCGCCGGCTGGGGGCATATCAGCGCCGGCCGGGTGCGGCCGCTGGCGCTGACCTCGCGGGAACGCTCGCCGCGCGCGCCGGAGATCCCGACCGCCATCGAGCTCGGCCTCGATCAGACCGACTATGTCGCCTGGTATGCCTACATGGCGCCAAAGGCGACGCCACCCGCCATCATTGCCCGGCTGAATGCCGCGCTGAACCAGGTGGCGCTGGAGGATGGCTACCGCGACCGGCTGCGGGAGATGGGCGCCGGGACCCAGGCGATGACGCCCGAGGCCCAGCTCGATTTCATGAAGGCCGAGCGGACGAAGTGGGGCGACATCGCCCGCGCGGCCAATATCGAGGTGGTCTAGCCCAAGGTAATCCCGGCGTCGCGCACCACCCGCGCCACGACCGGCCGCTGCGCCTCCAGCCAGGTGGCGAAGCCCTCCGGTGTGCTGCCGACCATCTCCGCGCCCAGCGGGTCCATGCGGGCGCGGGTGGCGGGGTCGCGGCAGGCTTCCGCCACCGCGGCCGCCATCTTCAGCACGATGGCCTGCGGCACCGCGCTGGTGGCGAACAGCCCGTTCCAGTCGTTCATGTCGTAGCCGGGGAAGCCGCTTTCGGCGAGCGTCGGCACATCCGGGAAGGCCGCCGTCCGCTGCGGGCTGGTCACCGCCAGGACGCGCGCCCGCCCGGCCTGCACCGGCGGGCGGATGGACGACGTGGTGATCAGCACCGAATCCAGCACGCCCGCGGCGATGTCCCGCGCCGCATCGGCGCCGCCGCGATAGGGCGCATGCACCAGCTTGATCCCGGCCAGCCGCTGGAACAATTCGCCTGCCAGATGCGCCATGCCGGCGGCGGGGGGCGTGCCGTAGCTGATGGTATTCGGCGCCGCCTTGGCCATGGCGATGTACTCGGCGATCGTCTTCGCCGGGAAGTCGTGCTTCACCGCGATCACCTGCGGGAAGCTGGCGATCTGCGAGACCGGCGCGAAGGCGGTGCGGTAGTCGAAGCCGAGGTCGCGCATCAGCAGCGGATTGGTGAGCTGGTTCGCCGCATCGACCAGGAAGCTGTAGCCGTCGGGCGGCGATTGCAGCACCGCCTGGGCGGCGATCACCGCATTGCCGCCGGTCCGGTTCTCGATGACGATGGACTGGCCGATGATCTCCTGCGCGCGGGCAGCGGCGCTGCGGGCGGCGGTATCGGCGGCGCCGCCGGCGGCGAAGGCGACCACCCAGCGCACCGGCCGCTGCGGCCATTCCGCTTGGGCGCGGGCGACGAAGGGGGTGCCGAGGGCGGCGCCCAGCACCAGGCGGCGGGGGATGCTCATGCGGCGGTCCTCAGGGTTGCGATGGCGGCGGCGACGGCGTCGCCCATCGCCTGGGTGCCGAGCTTCGTCGCGCCCGGTTCCATGATGTCGCCGGTGCGGTAGCCATCCGCCAGCACGCGGCGCACCGCGGCCTCGACCAGCGAAGCCGCCTCCTCCTGCCCGCCGGAATGGCGCAGCATCATCGCCGCCGAGAGGATGGAGGCCAGTGGATTGGCGAGGTCCTTGCCCGCGATATCCGGCGCCGAGCCATGCACCGGCTCATAGAGGCCGAGGCTCTCGGCATTCAATGAGGCGGAGGGCAGCATGCCGATGGAGCCCGTCAGCATCGCCGCCGCATCCGAGAGGATATCGCCGAAGATATTGCCGGTGACGATGACGTCGAAGTCGCGCGGCCGGCGGATCAGGTGCATCGCCATGGCGTCCACGTATTCGTGGCGCAGCTCCACATCCGGGTAGTCGCGGGCGACCTCGGAGACGACCGCCCGCCAGAGCACGCTGGTTTCCAGCACATTGGCCTTGTCGACCGAGCAGAGCTGGCGGCGCCGGCGCCGGGCGGCCTGGAAGCCGGCATGGGCGACGCGGGCGATCTCGGCTTCCGTGTAGCGCATGGTGTTGAAGGCGCTGCGCTGGCCCGGGGTGCGGTCGATGCCGCGTGGGGTGCCGAAGTAGATGTCGCTGGTCAGCTCGCGCAGCACCACCAGATCGACGCCCTCGATCACCTCCCGCCGCAGGGAGGAGGCGCCGAGCAGTTCGGGGAAGGCATAGACCGGGCGGAAATTGGCAAACAGGTCCAGCGCCTTGCGCAGCCGCAGCAGGCCGTGGCCGCCCCGGCTCTCGGGCGGGCGCAGGTCGCTCTCGTAGGTGCCGGCGGCGCCGAACAGGATGCCCTCGGCGCGGCGGGCGACCTCCAGCGTCGCCTCCGGCAGCGGGTCGCCGCTGGCATCGAAGGCGCAGTCGCCGAGCAGCGCCTCCGTCATCTCGAATTGCGGGCCGTTGTTGGCCGAGAGCGCGCGCAGCACCTTCACCGCCTGGGCGGTGACCTCCTGGCCGATCCCGTCGCCGGGCAGCACCGCGATCCTCATCGGGTATTCTCCCGGCCGTAGCGGCGTTCGAAGGCGGCGATGTCCTCCTCGAAGGACAGGGTCAGGCCCAGCTCGTCCACGCCGTTCAGCAGGCAGTGCTTGGCGAAGGGGTCCACGTCGAAGCCATGCGTCGTGCCATCGGGGAAGGTCACCGTCTGGCTCGGCAGGTCGACGGAGACGGTGGCGCCGGGCGCGGCCTCGAGCTGGGCGATGAGGTCCACCACCGCCTCGGCCGGCAGCTTCACCGGCAGCAGGCCGTTCTTGAAGCTGTTGTTCTGGAAGATGTCGCCGAAGCTGGGGGCGATGGCGCAGCGAAAGCCGCCGTCGTGCAGCGCCCAGACCGCGCTTTCGCGCGACGAGCCGCAGGCGAAATTCTTGCCCGCGACGATCACCTGGGCGCCGCGCCAGGGCGCTTGGTTCAGCGGGAATTCCGGGTTCTCCTCCTCGCTGCCCGGCAGGCGGCGGGCGTCGTGGAACAGGAAGGCCGCATGGTCCACCTCGCGCGGGCGGGAGAGGTAGCGGGCGGGGATGATCTGGTCGGTGTCGATGTTCGGCCGGGCGATGGGCACGGCGACGGCATCGAGGTGGACGAAGGCTTCCATCAGGCCTCTCCCGCCAGCAGCTTGCGGACATCGGTGAAATGGCCGGTGACGGCCGCGGCGGCGGCCATGGCCGGGCTGACCAGATGGGTCCGGGCGCCCGGGCCCTGGCGGCCCATGAAGTTGCGGTTGCTGGTGGAGGCGACCCGCACCCCCGGCGCGGCGATGTCGCCATTGGTGCCGAGGCACATGGAACAGCCCGGCTCCCGCCAGGCGAAGCCGGCGGCGCGGAAGACCTCGTGCAGCCCCTCGGCCTCGGCCTGGCGTTTTACGGGCTCGCTCCCCGGGACGACCCAGGCTTCCACGCCGGCGGCGACGGTCCGGCCGCGAGCCACGGCGGCCGCGGCGCGCATGTCCTCGATCCGGGAATTGGTGCAGGAGCCGATGAAGACCCTATCCACCGGCAGGGCATCCAGCCGGGTCCCGGCGGTCAGGCCCATGTAGTCCAGCATGCGGTGCATCACCTCGCGGCGTTCCTCGTCCACCGCATCGGCCGGGTCGGGGATGCTGCCGCCGATCGGCAGCGCGTCCTCGGGGCTGTTGCCCCAGGTGACCATCGGCTCGATCGCGCTGCCGTCCAGGGTGACCTCGGCATCGAAGACCGCGCCGGGGTCGCTCGGCAGGCGCTTCCAGCGCTCGACCGCATCCTCCCAATCGGCCGGGGCATAGGGGCGGCCCTTGATATAGGCGTAGGTGGTCTCGTCAGGCGCCACCATGCCGGCGCGGCCGCCGGCCTCGATCGACATGTTGCAGAGCGTCAGGCGGCCTTCCATGGACAGGCCGCGGATGACGCTGCCGGCGTATTCGATCACATGCCCGGTCGCCCCGGCGGCGCTGATCCGGGCGATGATGGCCAGGATCACGTCCTTGGCGGTCACGCCATCCCCCAGCGTGCCATCCACGGTGATGCGCATGGTCTTCGGCTTGCGCTGCCACAGGGTCTGGGTCGCCAGCACATGCGCCACTTCCGTGCTGCCGATGCCGAAGGCCAGCGCGCCGAGGGCGCCATGGGTGCTCGTATGGCTGTCGCCGCAAACCAGCAGCATCCCCGGCTGGGACAGGCCGGTCTCCGGCCCGACCACGTGGATGATGCCCTGGTTGGGGTCGCCCAGGCCGAACATGCGGATGCCGTGCTCGGCGGTGTTGCGGGCCAGCTTCTCCACCATCTCGCGGTGGCGGGGGTCCTGGATCTCCTCGACGGTGCGGCTGTCGGTCGCCACGTAATGATCCGGGGTGGCGAAGGTGCGGTCGGGCGCCCGGGGCTTCACGCCGCGCTTGCGCAGCACGTCGAAGGCGGTGGCGCCGCCGTCGTGCAGCAGGTGGCGGTCGACGTAGAGCAGGGTCTGGCCATCCTCCCGGTCCAGCACCCGGTGGCGGTCCCAGATCTTCTCGAACATCGTGCGCGGCAGGTCGTCGTTCAGATCGGACATTGGTTTCCTCGGATCGTTGCCGCGATCCTGCGACCAGCCAGGGTTGCGGTCCAGGGGGGGCAGCCCCGCTTCGGACCTGCTTCCCTTGCCGGCGCATCCGGCCGATCCTGGTGATCCGGCCGGGAAACCCCATCTCGGCCGGAGGGAACGAAGGACGCCAAGCATGGCCCCGCAAGGCACCACGGGCTGGACCAGGCCGGAGCTCCGGCAATTGACGCTCGTCTCGGGCGCGCATCTCGTCAGCCATGTCCATCAGCTGGTTTTGCCGCCGCTGTTTCCGCTGCTGCGGGACCGGCTGGAGGTGAGCTTCGTCGAGCTGGCCCTGGCCCTGACGATCTACAACGTGGTCTCCGGCCTGGTGCAGACCCCGCTCGGCTTCGCGGTGGACCGCTACGGGTCCCGCCGGATGCTGATCGTGGCGCTGTTCCTCGGCGCCGGCGCGCTCGGGATGCTGGCCCTGATGCCGACCTATCCGGTGCTGCTGGCCACCGCCGTGCTGCTCGGCATCGCCAATGCCGTCTATCACCCCGCGGACTACGAGATGCTGGGCCGCAGCATCGGCGAGGCCCGGATCGGCCGCGCCTTCTCCATCCATACCTTCGCCGGCTACCTCGGCGGCGCCATGACGCCGGCCCTGCTGATCGGCGTCTCCAGCGTCGCCGGGCTGGAGGCGGCGCTGGCGGCGGCCGGGGCGCTCGGGCTGATCGCCGCCGTGCCGCTGCTGCTGGCGGGCGAGCCGGCCCCGGTGGCCCGGACCGCGGCCCAGCCGGCCGCCGCGCCCCGGGGCGGGTCGATCCTGACCCCGGCGATCATCATGCTGACCGTCTTCTTCACCCTGCTGTCCCTGGCCCAGGGCGGGGTGACCAATTTCTCCGTCGTCGCCCTGGTCAACGGCCATGGCATCGACTTCGCCCTGGCCAATATCGCGCTCAGCGCCTTCCTGCTGCTGAGCGCGCTCGGCGTGCTGGCCGGCGGCGTCATCGCCGACCGGACCAGCCGGCACGGCGATGTCGCCGCGCTGGGCTTCGGCGGGACGGGCGTGCTGATCGGGCTGGTCGGGCTGGTGCCGCTCGGGCCGGTGGCGCTGGTCGGCATCATGGGCCTGGCCGGCTTCCTGTCCGGCATGATCATGCCCTCGCGCGACATGCTGGTGCGGGCCGCGGCGCCGCCGGGCGCGGTGGGCCGGGTCTTCGGCATCGTCACCACCGGCTTCAACATCGGCGGCGCGGTCGGGCCGATGATCTATGGCGCGCTGCTGGACCACGGCAAGCCGCTGCTGGTCTTCGCCGCCGCCGTGCTGTTCATCGTCGCCACCATGGCGCTGGCCATGGTCAGCGAGCGGTCACGCCGGGTGGCCGTGGCGAAATAGGGGATCGGGATGACGGATACTTCCAGGCGCGCGGTACTGGGTGCGGGCGCCGCCCTGCTGGCGGCGGGCGGGGCACGGGCGGCGGGCTACCCGGACCGGCCGGTGCGCTTCATCGTGCCCTATACCCCGGGCGGCACCACCGACGTGGCGGCGCGCTTCGTGGCGGAGCCGCTGTCCAAGGCGCTGGGCCAGCCGGTGGTGGTCGAGAACCGGCCGGGCGCCAACAGCATCGTCGGGGCCGGTGCGGTCGCCGCCAGCCCGGCGGATGGCTACAGCTTCGCCGTCGTCATCGGCGCCCATGCCGCCAATGCCACGCTGTACAAGGGCAAGCTGCCCTTCGACCCGGTCACCAGCTTCGCCCCGGTCTCCCTCATGATGCTGGCGCCGCTGGTGATGGGCGCCAGCGCGAAGATGCCCTTCTCCGACCTCGCCGGGATGCTGGCCTATGCCAGGGCGCGGCCGGGGACGCTGAACTACGGCTCCAGCGGGATCGGCGCCGCCGCACATTTGACGATGGAGGACCTGCAGACCCGGACGGGCGTGCAGATGGTGCATATCCCCTACCGCGGCACCGCGCCGGCGCTGCAGGACCTGATCTCGGGCAATATCGGGGTGATGTTCGACAGCTATTCCTCGCTGCGGGCGCAGTTCGAGAGCGGCTCGGTCAAGCCGATCGGCTTCGCCAGCGCCGCCCGCCCGGCCTGGGCGCCGGAGATCCCGACCCTGGCGGAGGGCGGGCTGGCGGATTTCGTCTCCTCGACTTGGTGCCTGCTGCTGGCCCCGGCCAATACCCCGCGGGAGATCGTGGCCCGGGTCTCGGCCGAGGTGGCGAAGATCGTGCAGGACCCGGCCGCGGCGGAGCGGCTGCGCAACCTCGGCTTCGATGCGGTGGGCAGCACGCCGGAGGAAGCGGGCGTCTTCCTGCGCGGCGAGGTGGACCGCTGGGCCAAGGTCATCACCGCCGCCAACGTGACGGTGGAGTAGTCAGCCTCCCGTAAAGGCCGGCCTGCGGCGGCCGAGGAAGGCCGCCACCCCCTCGGCGAAGTCGGCGGTACCGGCGGAGGCGAGGAAGGCGGCTTCCTCGGCCTCGAGCTGGGCCGGCAGGGGGCGGGTGCCGGCGGCGCGCAACAGGGCCTTGGCCCGGCCGAAGGCCAGCGTCGGGCCGCTGGCGAGCTGCTGGGCGAGGGCCTCGGTCGCCCCCTCCAGCTCGGCGGCGGGGACGGCACGGTTCACCAGCCCGGCGGCCAGCGCCGCGCGGCCGTCCAGTTCATCCTCCAGCAGCGCCATGCCCATGGCGCCCCGCAGCCCGAGCAGCCGCGGCAGCACCCAGGTCCCGCCGCAATCCGGCACGGTGCCAAGCTTGAGGTAGCCGAGGGCGAAGCGCGCCTCCTCCGCCGCGATCGCCAGGTCGGCGCCGAAGGCGAGCGAGAGGCCGGCGCCGGCGGCCGCCCCCTGGACGCTGGCCAGCACCGGGACGGGCAGGGCGGCGAGCCCGGCCACCGCCTCATGCATCGGGCCGAGGATGCGGCGGATCTCGGCGAGCGCCTGCGGTCCCTGGAAGGCGCCGATGTCCCCGCCGGCCATGAAGGCCCGGCCGGCGCCGCAGAGCACGACGCAGCGCAGATCGGGGTCCTGCGGCAGCAGGGCGACGGCCTCGCGCAGGGCGGCGGCCATGTCGGCATCGATGGCGTTCAGCCGCTCGGGCCGGTTGAAGCGGAGGCGGGTGACGGCGCCGGAGCGCTCGACGAGGAGGGGGTTCGACATGGGTCGCACCCTGCCCTGACTGCACGCATAAAAAAAGGCCGGCGGGGTTGCCCCCGCCGGCCCTGGTCCGTCCCGCCTTGCGGCGAGCCGGGTCCTACTCCTCGCCGGCCTGCTCGCGGCGGCGGCGGATGGCCGCGCCGAGAATGTCGCCCAGCGAGGCGCCACTGTCGGTCGAGCCGTATTCCTTCATCGCCTCGCGCTCCTCCTCGATCTCCTTGCCCTTGATGGTCAGGGCCAGGCGACGGGCGGCGCGATCCACGGCGGTGACCTTCGCATCGACCTTCTCGCCCACGGCGAACTTGTCGGGGCGCTGGTCGCCACGGTCACGCGCCAACTCGGCGCGGCGGATGAAGCCAGTGAGCACGTCCTCGACCCGCACTTCGATGCCGTTGGCCTGCACCTGGGTGACGATGCAGGTCACGACGTCGCCCTTGCGGACCTTGTCGAGCACTTCGGCGGCCGGATCGGCCTCGAGCTGCTTGACGCCGAGCGAGATGCGCTCCTTCTCCACGTCGACATCGAGGACCTTCGCCTTGATGATGTCGCCCTTGTTGAAGTTCGCCATCGCGGCTTCGCCGGCGGTGTCCCAGGACAGGTCGGACATGTGGACCATGCCGTCGATGTCCGGGCCGATGCCGATGAACAGGCCGAACTCGGTGATGTTGCGGATCTCGCCCTCGACCACGGAGCCGGGCGGGTTGGCTTCCTGGAAGACTTCCCAGGGATTGCCCTGCGCCTGCTTGAGGCCCAGCGAGATGCGGCGCTTCGGCTCGTCCACGTCCAGGATGAGGACGTCGACTTCCTGCGACGTGGCGACGATCTTGCCCGGATGGACGTTCTTCTTGGTCCAGGACATCTCGCTGACGTGCACGAGACCCTCGACCCCTGGCTCCAGCTCCACGAAGGCGCCGTAGTCGGTGATGTTGGTGACGCGGCCGCTGAACTTGCCCTGCACCGGGTACTTGATGGCGACGCCATCCCACGGATCGGCCATCAGCTGCTTCATGCCGAGGCTGATGCGCTGGGTCTCCGAGTTGAAGCGGATGACCTGCACCTTCACCGGCTGGCCGATGTTCAGCGCCTCGGACGGATGGTTGATCCGGCGCCAGGCGATGTCGGTCACGTGCAGCAGGCCGTCGACGCCGCCGAGGTCCACGAAGGCACCGTAGTCGGTGATGTTCTTGACCACGCCGTCGAGGATCATGCCTTCCTTCAGGCCCTGGATGAGCTCCGAGCGCTGCTCGGCGCGCGTCTCCTCCAGCACCGCGCGGCGGCTGACCACGATGTTGCCGCGGGCGCGGTCCATCTTGAGGATCTGGAAGGGCTGCGGGCTGCCCATGAGCGGACCGACGTCGCGCACCGGGCGGATGTCGACCTGGCTGCCCGGCAGGAAGGCGACCGCGCCGCCGAGATCGACGGTGAAGCCACCCTTCACGCGCCCGAAGATCACGCCATTGACGCGCTGGTTGGCCGTATAGGCCTTCTCCAGGTTGGTCCAGGCTTCCTCGCGGCGGGCCTTCTCGCGCGAGAGCACGATGGAGCCGTCACGGTCCTCGTAGCGCTCGACGAAAAGCTCGATCACGTCGCCGGGCTTCACTTCCGGCTTCTGCCCCGGCGGGGCGAATTCCTTGAGGGGGACGCGCCCCTCGCTCTTCAGCCCGACATCGACGACGGCGAAGTCGTCATCGACGCGGATGACGCGGCCGGTGACAACGGAGCCCGCGAAGCCGGTATCGGCGCCGAGGGTCTCGTCGAGCATTGCAGCAAAGTCTTCGATCCCCGCGCTTGGCGCGAGGGCTGTGGCGGATGCCATGCGTTCTGTCTGTCCCGAACTGCCCAAAAGCTATGGGCGGTGGTCCTGCGCCCCCAACCGAGGGATTGAATCCCTTGGGCTGGACACGACGTGATCGGGTGGCGGAACCTCCCCATGGGATTTCCCTGGGGGACCGGTTCAATCGCCTTGCGACCCTGGTGCCTGGGCGGCGTATCGGCCCACCCGGTTCCGGCCCTCAGGCAGCGCGAGCGACACCACGAAGCCGTGACGCTGCCAGCGCAACCGCAGGCGCCACGAGCCTCGCAAGGCTCGCAGCCGAGGTTGGCTAGGCTTTCACCGGATGCTCGTCAAGCGGAATCAAACCGGCCCGCCAAGCCTCGACCGGACCAGCGCCATGGCGGCGGAAAACGCCGCTTCGGCGTCCATCGTCGTGGTGTCCAGCACCGTCGCATCCTCGGCCGGTTTCAGCGGGGCGGTGGCGCGCTGGCGGTCCTGCTCGTCCCGCGCGGCGAGTTCGGCGGCCACCACCTCCAGCGCGGCGGTGGCGCCCTTGGCCTGCAGTTCCAGCCAGCGGCGGCGGGCGCGCTCCTCCGGGCTGGCGGTGACGAAGAGCTTCACCGGGGCGTCCGGGAAGACCACTGTGCCGATGTCCCGGCCATCCAGCACCGCGCCATGGCGGCGGCCGAAGCCGCGCTGCCAGTCCAGCAGGGCGGCGCGGACGGCGGGGATGGCGGCGACGGCGCTGGCGGCCTTGTCGGCCTCCGGCCCGCGCAGGTCGCCGCGGGCCAGGTCTTCCGGCGTCAGGGCGCTGGCGGCGGCGGCGGCGGTCGCCGCATCGCGCGGGTCGCCCGCCGCATCCAGCACGCGGCGGCCGGTGGCGCGGTACAGCAGGCCGGTATCCAGGTAGGGCAGGCCCAGTTCGGCGGCCAGCCGGCGCGCCAGGGTCCCCTTGCCGGCGGCGGCCGGCCCATCCACGGCAATGACCAGCGCGTTCATCACAGGCTCCCGATGGCGTCACCGCCGGCGGCCAGGTTCACCAATTCCGCGAAGCCGGGGAAGCTCGTTTCGATGAAGCCGGCATCATCGACCCGGACCGGCGCCCGGGCGGCGAGGCCCATGATCAGCGCGCTCATCGCCAGGCGGTGGTCCATATGGGTGGCGACCAGCCCGCCGCCGGGGATCGGCCCGCCCTGGCCATGGACCAGCAGGTCATCGCCCTCGATCGTCGCCTCGATGCCGTTGGCGGCCAGCATGGCGGCGGTGGCGGCCAGGCGGTCGCTTTCCTTCACCCGCAGCTCCGCCAGGCCGCGCATGCGGGTGGTGCCGGTCGCGGTGGCGGCGGCGACCGCCAGGATGGGGTATTCGTCGATCATGCTCGGGGCCCGGCCGGCGGGGACGTCCACCGCGCGGAGCGGGCCGTATTCGGCCACCAGGTCGCCGACCGGCTCGCCGCCCTCGGTGCGGGCATTCTCGATGGTCAGCGCCGCGC
Source organism: Belnapia sp. AC561 (assembly GCF_979252845.1). Taxonomy (NCBI): domain Bacteria; kingdom Pseudomonadati; phylum Pseudomonadota; class Alphaproteobacteria; order Acetobacterales; family Roseomonadaceae; genus Belnapia; species Belnapia sp. AC561. The sequence goes on along the minus strand of NZ_CEEDBP010000015.1, from coordinate 105,867 downwards.
CCATCTCGCGCAGGGTGGTGAAGAGCCCGGTGCGCAGCGGATTCAGCCCGACATTGGCGATGGTCAGCCGGCTGCCCGGGACCAGCAGGGCGCCGACCAGGAGGAAGGCGGCGGAGGACGGGTCGCCGGGGACCAGGATGGGGGCGGCGACCAGCTCCGGCTGTCCCTCCAGCTCGACCACCCGGCCCTCGGACGTGTCCTCGACCCGGACCGTCGCGCCGAAGTGGCGCAGCATGTTCTCGGTATGGTCGCGGGTCGGCTCCGGCTCGACCACCCGGGTGGTGCCGCGGGCACAGAGCCCGGCCAGCAGGCAGGCGGATTTCACCTGGGCCGAGGCGACCGGCAGCCGGTAGTCGAGCGGCATGGCCTCCGCCGCGCCCTGGACCGCGAGCGGCAGGCGGCCGCCCTCCCGCGTCCAGAAGGTCGCGCCGGCGGCGGCCAGCGGCACCGTCACCCGCAACATGGGGCGGCGCCGCAGCGAGGCATCGCCGGTCATCACCGCGAAGATCGGGTGGCCGGCCAGCAGGCCGCAGAGCAGCCGGGCGGCGGTGCCGGAATTGCCCATGTCCAGCACATCGGCCGGCTCCACCAGCCCGCCGACCCCGCGGCCGGAGACGCGCCAGGCGCCGGCGCCCGTCTGCTCCACCGTGGCGCCGAGCGCCCGCATGGCGGCGGCGGTGCGCAGCACATCCTCGCCTTCCAGCAGGCCGGTGATCTCGGTGGTGCCGATGGCCAGGGCCCCGAACATCAGCGCGCGGTGGCTGATGGACTTGTCCCCCGGCACCCGGTGGGTGCCCGAGAGCGGCGCGGCGGGGGCGCGGGCACGCAGCGGCGTGACGGAAGCGGAGTGAACCATGGCCAGGCCTTCAAGGATGAGGGCGTTTGACATGGGCCGCCGCCCCGTGGCAATGCGCTGCACCCTTTTTCCCGCCCGAACCGCAGCCTTCGTCCGTATCCTGCGCCCGGGCGGGATCCAAAGCATGAGGCTTCCCCCATGGCCAAGCCCGAACTGGGCCTCAAGCGTGTCTGCGTCGCTTGCAGCACGAAATTCTACGACCTGACCCGCGCCCCGGCGATCTGCCCGAAATGCGGCACCGAGCAGCCGGCCGAGCAGCCGCGGCTGCGCCGGTCCGCCGGCTCCCTGCCGGCCGAGGACAAGGTGAAGAAGCGTGCGACCACGCCGGAGGCCGATTCCGACGAGGTGGAGCTGGAGGACGTGGAGGCCGATGAGACGGTCGAGGACGCCGAGGAGCTTGAGGACGAGGCCGATGCGATCGGCGAGGAAATCGAGGTCGAAGGCGACCGCGACGAAGAGGGCTGATCTGGGCGGACAGGGGGGCGGCCAAGGGGGCTGGCTGCGCTGATGGCGCTGCCTGTCCCCCTGGCTCCCGCCCTGCTGCTCACCCGGCTGATGCTGCGGGACTTCCGCAGCTACCCGGCGCTGACCGTACCCTTCAACGCCCGCATCGTCGTGGTGTCCGGGGAGAATGGGGTCGGCAAGACCAACCTGCTGGAGGCGATCAGCCTGCTCGGCCCCGGACGCGGGCTGCGCGGGGCGCGGACGGCCGAGCTGGGCCGGCGCCAGGACGGGGCGCCGCTGCCCTGGGCGGCGGCCGGGCGCTTCGAGAGCGAGCCATGGTCAGGCTTCGATATCGGCACCGGCACGCCTGAAGGCGGTCCCCCGGAGCGCCGGGTCTTCCGGCTGGACGGCGAGCCGGTGCGCCGCCAGTCCGAATTGGCGGAGCGCGTCGCCACCGTCTGGCTGACCCCGCAGATGGACCGGCTGTTCCAGGATGGCGCCAGCGACCGCCGCCACTTCCTCGACCGCCTGGTCTGGGCGCTGGAGCCGCATCACGCCCGGGAAGTCGCCGCCTATGAGAATGCCATGGCCCAGCGCAACCGGCTGCTGGCCCAGGAAAGGCGGGAAGGCCGGGTGGACCCGCAATGGCTGGCGGCGCTGGAGGATGCCATGGCCCGGCATGGGGTGGCCGCCGCCGCCGCCCGCCGCGGCCTGGTCGGCCGGCTGAACGCCACCCTGGAAGGCGGCATCACCGGCGCCTTCCCCGCTGCCCATCTGGCCCTGCACTGCGCCGTCGCCACCGCCCTGGATACCGCCCCGGCGCTGGCGGTGGAGGAGGACTGGCGGGCAAGCTGGGCCGCGAACCGGCGGCGCGATGCCGCGGCCGGTGGCGCGGTGGAGGGCCCGCACCGGGCCGACCTGCTATTCACCCATGTGCCCAAGGCCCTGCCGGCGGCGCTGTGCTCGACCGGGGAGCAGAAGGCGCTGCTGGTGGCGGTGGTGCTGGCCCATGCCGGGCTGATCGCCGCGGCGCGCGGCTTCGCCCCGCTGCTGCTGCTGGACGAGGTCGCCGCCCACCTCGACCAGCGGCGGCGGGAGGCCCTGTTCGCCGCCCTGGCTGCCCTTCCTGCCCAGGCCTTCCTGACCGGCACGGACGGGGCTGTATTCCGGCCCCTTGCCGGCATTGCAGAGGCCTTCCGCGCCACCCCCGGAGAACTCGTTCCGGATAGCGATTTAGCGATGCCTCGGGGCCTCTGAATCCCTATATAACGGGCTGTCCCCATAGCGATCGCACGAGGAGTTTGCCGCCGGCATGAGTGATGACGCCGCGCGCGCCGAATCCACCCCTTCCGAGCTCGAGCCGACCGCGGCTCAGCAGAACGGGGCCGATTACAACAGCGCATCCATTACGGTCCTGAAGGGCCTCGACGCCGTCCGCAAGCGGCCCGGCATGTACATCGGCGATACCGATGACGGCTCTGGCCTGCACCACATGGCCTTCGAGATCATCGACAACTCGGTCGACGAGGCCCAGGCCGGCTATGCCACCCGGGTCGAGGTCACCCTGAACGGCGACGGCAGCGTCACCGTGCGGGATGACGGCCGCGGCATCCCGGTCGACATGCATGAGGAGGAGGGGGTCTCCGCCGCCGAGGTGGTGCTGACCCGCCTGCATGCCGGCGGCAAGTTCAACCAGAACTCCTACAAGGTCTCCGGCGGGTTGCACGGCGTCGGCGCCGCGGTGGTGAACGCCCTGTCCGAATGGATGGAGGTGAAGATCTGGCGCAACGGGATCGAGCACTTCATCCGCTTCGAGCATGGCGTGGCGACCGACCCGCTGCGGATCGTCGGCCCCTCGCCCGAGCGCAAGGGCACCGAGGTCACCTACAAGCCGAGCAGCGCCACCTTCACCAAGGTGGAGTACGAATTCGCGGTGCTGGAGCGGCGGCTGCGGGAGCTGGCCTTCCTCAACTCCGGCCTGGCGATCGCCCTGAAGGACGACCGGCACGTGCCGGCGGCGGAGGTCTTCTTCCAATTCCGCGGCGGGCTGACCGCCTATGTGGAATACCTCGACCAGGGCAAGGAACCGCTGTTCCGGCCGCCGATCGCCGCCGTCAGCAAGGAGGTCGAGGGCATCAAGGTCGAGCTGGCGATGTGGTGGAACAACAGCCCGCGCGAGGTGGCGCTGTGCTTCACCAACAACATCCCCCAGCGCGACGGCGGCACCCACCAGGCCGGCTTCCGCCAGGCGCTGACCCGCGTGGTGATGAAATACGCCGAGGATCTGGCGAAGAAGGAGAAGGTCGAGCTGATCGGCGACGACATGCGGGAGGGCCTGACCGCGGTCATCTCAGTGAAGGTGCCGGACCCGAAATTCTCCTCCCAGACCAAGGACAAGCTGGTTTCGTCCGAGGTGCAGCCGGTGGTCCATGTCGCCGTCGCCGATGCCCTCAGCCACTGGTTCGAGACCCATCCGAAGGAGGCCAAGACCGTCCTCGAGCAGGTGGTGCTCTCGGCCGCGGCGCGGAAGGCGGCGCAGCTGGCGCGGGACAAGGTCGGCCGCAAGAACGCGCTCGAGTTCAGCACGCTGCCGGGCAAGCTGGCCGATTGCCAGGAAAAGGACCCGTCCAAGTGCGAGCTCTTCCTCGTCGAGGGTGACAGCGCCGGCGGCTCCGCCAAGCAGGGGCGCAACCGCGTCCAGCAGGCGATCCTGCCGCTCAAGGGCAAGATCCTGAACGTCGAGCGGGCGCGGATGGACAAGATGCTGTCCAGCGCGGAGATCGGCACGCTGATCACCGCGCTCGGCACCGGCATCGGGCCCGGGGAGCCGGCGCGGGGCGGGTTCGACCCGAACAAGCTGCGCTACCACCGCATCGTCATCATGACGGACGCCGACGTGGACGGCAGCCATATCCGCACCCTGCTGCTGACCTTCTTCTTCCGGCAGATGCCCGAGCTGATCGAGCGCGGGCACCTCTACATCGCCCAGCCGCCGCTCTACCGGGCCAAGCGGGGCAACGACGAGCGCTACCTGAAGGACGACCGGGCGCTGGAGGACTTCCTGCTGGAGAAGGCGCTGTCGGGCGCCACCCTGCGGCTGGCCGATGGGCGGGATTTGGCCGGGGCCGAGCTGCGGGCCGAGATGGAGGTGCTGCGCCAGGTCACCAGCCGGGTGCGGCGGCTGGCGGCCACCGTGCCGAGCGAGATCGTCGAGCAGGCGGCCGTCGCCGGGGCGCTGACCCTGGAGCCGGAGCGGGCCTTGGCGGCGGCGCAGGTGCTGGCGCAGCGGCTGGATGCGCTGGCGCTGCCGAACGAGAAGGGCTGGAAGGCCACGGCCGATGCCGATGGGCTGATCCTGTCCCGCGTCGTCCGCGGCGTGACCGAGCGGCACATGCTGAACCCGACGGCGCTGCGCAGCGCCGAGGCGCGCTGGCTGGATGAGCGCCGCGGCATCCTGGCGCAGGAATTTGGCACCGATGCCACGCTGATGCTGGACAGCACCAGCGCCACCGTCCAGGGGCCGGTCATGGCCTTCGAGCGGATCCTGATGCAGGGCCGCAAGGGGCTGACCATCCAGCGCTTCAAGGGCCTCGGGGAGATGAACCCGGAGCAGCTCTGGAAGACCACGCTGGACCCGACGGTGCGGACCCTGCTGCGGGTGCGGGTGACCGACGTGGAGGATGCCGAGACGGTCTTCTCGACCCTGATGGGCGATGTGGTGGAGCCGCGGCGGGCCTTCATCGTGGACAATGCGCTGAAGGTGGCCAACCTGGACGTCTAGGAAAGAACGAGGCCGGTCGAAGGACCGGCCTCCTTTGGTTGCTGGAACATTTATGTCTCATAATGTTTTGCCAGCAAGAGCCGTTGCCGCTTGCGATAGCGGTGATGCCGGTCGGGCCGGTGGAATTGACCAGTCCTGCGAGACGCGCCGAAGCATCCGCAGCCTTTCTTCACCGCGCATACTGTTGCGGAGAGTGCCGCCGCGGCATGGTTAGTGTCGCCGGCGGAAGCGGTAGCGATCAAGCCGGTGGCTGTTGCATCGCAAAGGTTGCGCAAGCTGGCAGGCCAGCGATACAAGGCGTTGATGCTTGGTGGCAACCGGCCGGCAAAAGGGTCTCATTCATGTCTTTAGAAACCATGGCGGATTCAGAGATCGAATCAGCCCTGGCGAGCACCCTGACAGTCTCCTCGGAGCTGGTGCCGGACGACGATGCCGCGGAATTCCGGGTCACCATCACCCGGATGCCGCCAGCCCTGGCCGGTGCGAAGCTGCGCCTCTACCTCGGCAAGATGACGATCATGGCCCTGCAGATGCCGCCGGTGGCCCATGGTGCCCCGCTACAGTATGGCCCGACCCGGCTGCCGCTGTGGAAGCTGCGCCGCCAGCGCGAATTCGGCGTGGTGGTCGGCAGCGAGAGCGGCGCGCCGCCCTTCCGCTGCCCCGTCACCAAGGTCGCGGGCGACCTGCTCGAAGCCCTGGCCCTGCCGACGCGGGACGACTTCTTCAACAAGATCCAGCTGCACCATCGCCGCTACAAGGACCCGACGCTGCTGCTGCTGGGCGCCATGTCCGCCTATGGCCGCTTCACCGATTTCGACGTGCGCGCCGCCTCCCTGACCATCCCGGCGCATCGCCTGCTGGAGAAGAATTTCCGCAGCTTCGACGACAACGACCGCGAGCTGATGGGCTGGATCTGCGAGGAAGGCCTGCGGGTGGTCGAGGAAGGGGCGGCGGAACTGGCCAGGACCAGCACCCCGAACTGGACCCTGGTGCGCTGGACGGTGTCGCTGGCCACGGTCTGCGGCCTGCTGTCCATCTGCCAGGACCGGCTGGCGGATGCGACGCGGCTCTTCGGCCTGGCGGCGGCGCAGACGGACCATGTCACCATCTCCCCGGTCAGCGCGCTGAACCTGGTGAATGCCTGCCTGATCCATGGCCTGCTGCTGACCGCCGAGGGCCAGCGCGATCTGGCGCGGGAGACGCTGGAGCGCGGCGTCATGGCATTCCCGAAATGCGCGATCTCCCAGGATGTCATGCGGAACATCTGGGTGCTCGGCGACCTGCTGAATGTCTGCAAGGCCTCGCGCACCTGCTTCGTCGCGCTCGGCCGGATCGGCCTGCTGGAGCCGAAGCCGGAGCCGCAGATGAACGAGTCCGACACCCTCGACCTCGCGCAGGTCAAGTCGCCGCTGCATGAGATCCTGCGGGCCGGGCTCTCGCCCCGGCTGATGCTCGCCATCCAGGAGATCGCCGACCGCAGGCTGGCCCCCGCCATCGCCGCCTGAGCCTGCCCTGGCATGACAGGGCTGCCATCCGTTCGGCAGCCGGCAGCGGATCGTCGCAACGATATCGTGACAATGCCGGGAACGATCGCGTTCCGTCCACGATCTTGCCCGTCAGGATCACGGAGACCGGCCGCCATGCGTCAGAACCGCGCACTCGACGCGTTGAATTTCTTCCTCGCCGATGTGCGCGACGGGCTGGGCCCCTACCTCGCGGTCTATCTGCTGGCGGTGCATCACTGGGACCAGGCGAGCACCGGGCTGGTGCTCTCCATCGCCGGCATCGCCGGGCTGCTGGCGCAGACGCCGGCGGGGGCGCTGGTGGATGCGCTGCGGGCCAAGCGGGCCCTGGTCGCGGTCGCGGCGGTGGTGGTCGCCGGGGTCTGCCTGGTCATCCCGCTCTGGCCGGGCTTCTGGCCGGTGGCCGCGGCGCAGGTGGCCAGCGGCGCCGCCTCCGCGGTGTTCCCGCCGGTGGTGGTGGCCATCACCCTCGGCCTGTTCGGCCATGCCGCCTTCACCCGCCGGACCGGCCGCAACGAGGCCTGGAACCATGCCGGCAATGCCTTCGCCGCCGCCGCCGCCGGGGGACTGTCGCTCTGGTACGGGCCGATCGCGGTCTTCGTGCTGCTCGGCCTGATGGCGGCGGCGAGCCTCGTCTCGGTGCTCGCCATCCCGGGCGAGGCGATCGACCACGACGTGGCGCGCGGCCTGGCGGCCGGGGCACCGCGGGGCGAGCAGCCCTCGGCCTGGCGGGCGCTGCTCGCCAACCGGCCGCTGCTGGTCTTCGCCGTCTGCGTCGCGCTCTTCCACTTCGCCAATGCCGCCATGCTGCCGCTGGTCGGGCAGAAGCTGGCGCAGCAGGACCTGAACCGGGGCACGGCGATGCTCTCGCTCTGCATCGTCGGCGCGCAGCTGGTCATGGTGCCGATGGCGATGCTGGTGGGCCGCCGGGCCGACCTCTGGGGGCGCAAGCCGCTCTTCCTCGCCGGCTTCGCCGTGCTGGCGCTGCGCGGGCTGCTCTATACCGTCTCCGACGATGCCTGGTGGCTGCTGGCGGTGCAGACCATGGATGGCGTCGGGGCCGGGCTCTTCGGGGCGCTGTTCCCGGTGATCGTCGCCGACCTGACCAAGGGCAGCGGCCATTTCAACGTCAGCCTCGGGGCCATCGCCACCGCCTCGGGCATCGGCGCCTCGGTCAGCAATGCGGTGGCCGGGGTCATCACGGTGCAGGCGGGCTATGACGCCGCCTTCCTGACCCTGGGGGCGCTGGCGGTCTGCGGCGGGTTGCTGTTCTGGTGGCTGATGCCGGAGACCGCCCCGCACGACGCGCCGGCAGCCGGGGCCCTGGCGGCCGGCCCGGCCGAATGATCGCCGCCCTGATCGCCACCCTGGCGGCTTCGCCCTGGACCACCTGGAGCATCGTCGCGGCCGCCACGGCCGGGGTGATCCTGCGGCCCTTCGCCTGGCCGGAATACGTCTGGGCGGTGACGGGCGCGGCGCTGCTGGTGCTGCTGGGGCTGCTGCCGGTGGCGGCGGCGCTGGCCGGCGTCGCCCGCGGCACCGATGTCTATCTCTTCCTCATCGGCATGATGCTGCTGGCCGAGCTCGCCCGGCAGGAGGGGCTGTTCGACTGGCTGGCCGCCCGCGCCGCGCGGCTCGCCAAGGGCTCCGCGACGCGGCTCTTCACCCTGGTCTTCGGCGTGGGCACGCTGGTGACCGTCTTCCTCTCCAACGATGCGACGGCGGTGGTGCTGACGCCGGCGGTGGCGGCCGTGGTCCGGGCCGCGCAGGCGAAGCACCCGTTGCCCTATCTTCTGGCCTGCGCCTTCATCGCCAATGCGGCGAGCTTCGTGCTGCCGATCTCCAATCCGGCCAATCTCGTCATCTACGGCAGCCAGATGCCGCCCCTGCTGGACTGGCTGCCGCGCTATGCGCTGCCCTCGCTGGCGGCGATCCTCGCCACCTATGGGATGCTCCGGCTGACCCAGCGGGCGGCGCTGCGGGCGCCGGTGGTCTCCGATATCGCGGTGCCGGCGCTCTCGGCGGGCGGGCGCATGGCGGCGCTGGGCATCGCCGGGACGGCTTGCGTGCTGCTGCTGGCTTCCGCCTGGGACTGGCCGCTGGGGCTGCCGACCTTTGTCGCCGGCCTGGCCGCCACGGGGCTGGTGCTGCTGCGGTCGGACTGCGGGCCGCTGGCGGTGGCGCGCGGCATCGCCTGGGGCGTGCTGCCGCTGGTGGCGGGGCTCTTCGTGCTGGTGGAGGCGCTGGAGCGGACCGGCGTCACCGCCGCGCTGGCCCGGCTGCTGGCGGGGCAGGTGCAGCATTCCGTGCCGCTGGCCGGCTGGGTGGCGGCGCTGGTCACCGGCTTCGGCAGCAACCTGGTGAACAACCTGCCGGCCGGGCTGGTGGCAGGGCGGGTGGTGGAACTGGCGCAGGTGCCGGAGGCGGTGCGGGCGGCGGTGCTGATCGGCGTCGACCTCGGGCCCAACCTTTCGGTGACCGGGTCGCTGGCGACCATCCTCTGGCTCATCGCGCTGCGGCGCGAGGGGCATGTGGTGACGGCCTGGCAATTCCTGCGCCTCGGCGCGCTGGTCATGCCGCCGGCGCTGCTGCTGGCGGTGGCCGCCAGCTTCGTCCGGCTCTGAGGCCGGGGCAGCCCAGCCGCCCCGGCCTTTGCCTCAGACCGCGTGCGCTTCCTTGCGGATGCGCCAGAGCTCCGCGGCGATGACGAAATCCTCCTCCCAATCGACGTCGACCGTCTTGTCCTTGGGGATGCTGTAGATCAGCGGCCGCTCGCCGACCCGGTCGTCGCAGGCCCGGTAGACGGGGACGGGGGCGATGAAGATGGCGCTGTTCACCTCGTACAGCGGCGTCAGCGTCTGGGTGCGCGGCCACTTCTCCTGCGCCCGGTCGTAGTTGATCGGGCGGCCCTCGCCGTTCCAGATGAAGGTCTTCAGCTCCGTCACGCCGAGCAGGCTGTCATGCGTGCCGGCGGCGCGCGCGGCCCGATAGGCGGCGATGGCGGCGGCATAATCCTCGGCCCCGAAGAAGGGCGAGGTCACATGGGTCCAGAGCACGTCGCCATCGGGGACGATGCTCGGCACGTATTCGATGACGTCGTCCGTCCGGGTGGAGGAGGCGCAGAGGTGGTCCGGCCGGCGATCCAGCCGCATGCGGCCTCGATGCGCCTGCAGCCAGGGCTGGGCGATGGCGATGACCGCCTCGTCGTTGGTCGAGAGGATGACCTCGTCGATCGCCGTGCAGGCGAGGAGCTGTTCCAGCTTGATGCCGAGCAGCCCGTCGGGCCGGTCGGCGAAGGGGCGGGTATTCTTGTGGGGAACCCGCTGGCTGCCGGCGCGGCAAGGCAGGAAGGCGATTACGGGCATCGGACGTCGTCACCTTATAACTGGGGCGAAAGCTCGCGGAGGTCGCGGATCCGGGGGAAGCCGATCTCCGCGGCCAGGGCCCGCATGCGTGGCTTGGCGGTGGAGAAATGGTCGGCATAGACGAAGCGGCAGCCGGTCGCTTCGGCGGCCTTCCAGTCGGCCTCGGCATCGCCGACGAAGACCACGTCCCGCATCGGCGCCTGGATGCCGAGATGCGCGGCGACGAGCGCGAGGTTGTCGGCCTTCGTCGCCGGCGAGCCATGGATGGCACGGAACCACTTGGCCAGGCCGCGCTCGGCGAAGACCGCATTCAGCTCCGCCCCATCCGAGCCGGAAACCACGTAGAGCGGCATGCCGGCCTCGGCGAGGCCGCGGATGACGTCCAGCATGCCAGGGGTGGAGGGGCAGCGGACGTAGCGGGAATAGAGCGCCTTGCCATAGGCCGCGCAGAGGGTGTCGCGCGTCGTCTCGGGCCGCGGCTCGAGGTCCGGCCAGGCCAGCAGGGCATCAAACAGCCGGTAGCGGGACATACCGAAATTGGCCTGCTGGAACTTGCTGAAGCGGCGGATGTCGCCTTCCGAGAAGCCCGAGGCATCGAGGACCTGCTGGAAGATCGCGGTCTTCAGCCGGTTCGATGCCAGCAGAACGCCGTCGCAGTCGAATACGACAGCCTGAACCTGCGCCTTCATGGATATGCAGCCCTAACTGAAGGATGCGGCCAGGATCATGGCGCGCATGCGGGAATCGAAGACCTGGGCACGTGCAAGGAAGCAACCTCGACCTGCAGGAAACGATGGGATCGCCCGGCCGCCCCGGAGGAGAAGCGGCCGGTCGTTTCCCGAAGCGCCTGGATCAGCGGCGCGCGGCGACGGCGCGGGCCGGCACCGGCACCGGCACGGGGCGGACATCCTCGGCCAGCCGGGCCGGGCCCGGCTCGGCGACATCGGCGCCGGCGGTGCCGCTCATCACCAGCAGCGAGCGATAGACGCCGCCCGGACGCGGCACCACGGCGCAGCCGCTGTGCAGCACCAGCAGGTTCGACGGGTCCAGGTGATAATCCACGGCGCCGGCGGCATCGGTGATGCCATTGCCGCTGAGATGACCGCCCTCGACCACCCCGACCCGGGTCTGCACCGGGCTCCAGAGGATGACATGGTTCACGCCGCTCGACGGATCGGCGCCGTTGCGGATCGCCTGCAGCATGTTGTCCACTTCGCTGACGCGATCGGACTTCAGCGTGACCTCGTTGAGGACCGTGAGTTCGAGCAGCTTCTTGCCGAGGATGGCGGCGGTTTCCTCCGGCGATTGCTGCGGCATCGCGGGATTCAGGTCGAGCGGCACCTCATAGACGCCGAAGCGGGCGAGGCCGCGCAGGAAGTCGTATTCGGTGCCGGCGATGATGTTGCGACGGCGCAGCCAGCGAATGCGACGCAACATGTCATCGACGCTGAGCTCCTTGAGCCGGTTGCCCGTCTCCTGCCCGCCGACGCGGCTGGTGCGCTGCAGCAGCACCGCTTCCGAGCCATCGAGGCGCACCACGACGGAGGCGACGTCGGCCCCGTCCGGCAGGCTGATGCTGAAGCTGTAGCCGAGGTAGCCGTCGTCCAGCCCGGCATCCGCCAGATCCTGGCGGAAGCGGTCGACGCGCCCGGTGCCGATGCAGACACCATCCGAGAAGGCCAGGATGAGCGCGTCCCGCAGCGGCGACAGCTTGGAATAGATCCAGCCGGATACCAGTTGTGGTGTAACTTCTTCGATCGCACCTTTGATCACGTCATGACTCCGTCGATTGAATACAGTTTATTGGCCGCGTTTTCTGGACTGACCTCGAGCAAGTATCGTGCCGGGCACTGATGGCTTTACGGCGACAATATCAGGCTCGGATTTCATCGAATCGGGTTTCGTCGCATCGGCGTAGGCGGACAGATACCGCCTTGCCATTTCCGTAGTATCGTAGGGCTCGGGAATATTTTGTAATAGTTTGGCGTAGGCGGCCTCATCGGCCGCACCGGCGATGACCCGGGCCAGATCCGCGGCGTCACCCCGGCGGAAATGCAGGCCGGAAATACCGTCCCTGACCTTTTCGGCCATGCCGCCGATGCCGGTGCAGATCACCGGCCGGCCCGCGGCATAGGCTTCCTGGATCACGACCGGCGAGTTTTCCCACCAGACGCTGGGGGTCAGCACGTAATCACATTCTGCCATGAGATCGAGCACGCCGCTATTCTCATACGGCCCGAGAAACCGCAGGAACGGCAATGCGGCGGTCAATTCCTCCAGCTTCTTGCCGAAGTTGTCTGAAATGCCGACAAGGTTGCCGTTGATGCGGATGTCGATGCGTTCGGCGACGGACGGCATGGTGGCCAGTCGCGCGGCCGCATCCAGCAGGACGTCCACGCCCTTGAAGGGCGTCACCTGGCCGAAGTAACCGAAGACCCAGGTCTTGGCCGTTTCGCCGGTTCTCGCCGGTCGTTTCTCGGGAATGGCGCGGGCCAGGCCATTCTCGATGACGCCCATGCGGACGGCCGGCAGCCCCCAGCCGACGAAGCGGTCGACCAGGAACTGGCTGGGCGAAATGAAGAAATCCACCGCCGAGAAGCTATCCCGGAAGAGATCCGCCCGCAGGCCCATGCGCCGCCAGCCCAGCTCGGGGAAGCAGGCGCCGCAGGCATTGTCGGAGGCGGCATTGCAGAGGCCCTGCTGCGGCCGGGTCACCATCTGCCCGTGATTGTGGCAGATCGACAGGAACTCATGCAGCGTGACGACGGTTCGCAGATCGGGCTCCCGCGACAGGTCGCGCAGGGCATTGATCCCGAAATTCAGGAAGTGGTGGAAGTTGAGCAGCTTCGCCCCGGTCTCCGCCAGGATGCCGCGCAGCTGCGCCAGCGAGGAAGCATCCCCGAGCTGGTAGAGATGGTCGTAGGTGGCCGGGTCGTAGAAGACCGCATACTCATCCGCCCGCAGGTCCAGCCGGTCCCGCAGATGAAGCGGCACCGCGGCGATGAAGACCACCGGAATCCCGAGCTTCTGCAAGCCGAGGAACAGCGTATGCGCGGCGATCTCCGCACCGCCCTTCGAGATGGAAGGATGCGCATGGGAGATGATGGCGATCGGCAGCAGCGCCTGCAGGCGCGGGTCCAGCTCCAGGCTCATGACTGCCGGTCCTCGGCCATGGTGGCGGCATCCACCCGTTCGAGCAGCTGGTCCAGCCGGCCGCCGGCGGAGGTGATCCGGGCGGTGCCGGCCTGCCGCTTGCGGCGCCGCAGGATGCCCTCGGCATGGGTCGAGCCGATCGGCGCGCCGACGTCGGCCATGTGTGCCTTGAAGGCGGCGGTGGTCCAGACCATCCCGGCCAGCGTGGCGCCCTGGGGGGCGGTGATGACCGCAAGCTCCCCGTCGCAGCCGGACAAGATGTCGAGGCCCTGGGTCCAGGCGGCCGCATTCGGGAAGGCGCCGGCACCGAGGAACATGAAGCGCGTCGCGCCGAGCATGTCGAGGATACCGGCGAGCGCGAAGAAGGGCCGGCCGGCATCCTCGACGGTGAAGGTGGCGCAGGGCAGGCCGGTGGCATGGCGCACCCAGTCGGCCAGCAGCGGCAGTTGCGCGCGGGCGGCGCCCTGTTCCGCGATCAGCGCCACCGCGGGTGCCGGGGTGCGGCCACGCAGGTTGGCGGCGAGCTGGTCCACCATCAGCCGGGCGTCGGAGGCATGCGCCGGCAGCACCGCGATGATGGTGCGCTCCGCCGTGACGATGCGGCCGAGCGGCTGCGACGCGGCCAGGCGACCGATGACCTCGTGGCGGATGGCGCGGGCGCAGCCTTCGAAGAAGGTCTCGCTCGTCAGCGCGGGAAACAGGCGCAGCGCCGCGTCGTAGCTGGTCGCATGGCCAAGCCGGCGCACCGCCATCGGGTCCAGCGAGAAATTCACCGAGGTGCCGTCGGAGAACCAGGCCTTGAGGACCGGCGCGACCAGATCCTCCGGCTGCAGCGGACCGGTCAGCACAGCGACGAAGCCGGCGCGGTCCAGCAGGCCGGGCATGTTCGGCGCGGCATTGCCGAGGTCCGGCCGCGGCAGGAAGTAGAGGCCGCCGGGAATGCTGTGCAGTACGCGGTCGGCCAGCTTCACCGAAAGCCGCACGAGGCGCTTCGTCGGGCTCAGCAGCCAGCCCTGGACGAAGCAGCCGAAGCCGGGCAGCGCCAGGATCTCATCCGCCGCCGCCTTCACCGTGGCGCCGGACAGCGCCGAGGTATCCGGCAGCCAGCTTTGCCCGTTGAGCAGCGCGCCGCGCAGGGCATTGACCCGGCCGGCATGGCACAGCGCCTGGACGCGGCCGAATTCGGCCGCGAAGGCCGGGCCATCCTGCTGGCGCAGCGGGCTGACGCTGCGGATGAACTGCTTCAGCTCCGGCCCGATGAAGACGAAGAGGTCGGTGGTTTCCGGGCTGGGCTGCCAATCGCTCTGCAGCAGGCCGACGAAGGCATGCGCATTGGCCGGCAGATCGGGGCGTTCGTAGCAGGCCAGCGCGACGGCCCCGGCGTATTTCCGCCGATCCGCGAGCACCACCGCGAATTCCTGCCCCGCATCCCGCCGGACCCAGCCGGTGAGCCAGATGACGCCGGGCCGCTCGGCCCAGAGAGTCTCGACGTAGCCTGCAAGATTCTCGGAAACCGGCCGCAGCGGCTGCGACACCAGTTCCGCGGCCTCCTGTCCCAGCGCCGTCAGGACACCATGCAGGTCGAGGTCGGTCGGGGCGGGGAGGGCATTCATCGGCTCGGCGACTGCTCAGCGACGCCCGTGCCGCAAGCCGGCAGCATCTGCAGCCTTCGTCTGAGGCATATCAACAAAAGTCGTCATGATGCCCCCGTTATCGCCATCCGTCGCGTAGCCATCATCGAACATCGGAGATGAGATCTCACGGGCGGCATTCCGCCGAGCGAACACCACGCCTTTGTGCAGTTGCAGCATACCTCACGTCAAGGGCATCGAACCAGTAAATCGAAACATCATGGCCTGCTATACCCCTCTGAGCAGCAGATCATGACAGTTGGACGACCGACCGACACGCAGATTTTGTTCGACAATCATATCGACCATGTCGAACAAGATGAGCACAGTAAGAAAACTGTCTCTGACACAAACGAATGCAGCATTCTGTTCGGGTAGGCTTATCGGGCATCAGTTACCGATAGGTTATCATCGCCAATGTAACGCCCGAAACGCCGCCCGCCCGCCCGCCATCATCGCACCGTATCACTGCAGCAGCCCGATGCGGCGCAGCAGCGCGGCCTTGTCGCTGGCATCGCGCCGCATGCGCTCGGCGAAGGCTGCGCGGCCCAGCGTGTGATTGGCCGGCTGCAGGGTGCGGCGGGCCATCGCGGCATAGGCCTCGTCCGTCACCGCCCCGGCGCAGGCGGCCTCCAGCCGGGCGAGGATCGGCTCCGGCAGGCCGGCCGGCGCCAGCAATCCGCCATAGCTGCTGACGGCGACATCGAAGCCGCTTTCCCGCAGGGTCGGCACCTCGGGAAAGCCCGGGGAGCGGTCATTGGCGATGATGGCGATGGCGCGGACCGGCTGGCCGACGGCGAAGGCGGCGACGGTGATGCCGAAGTCGATGCGCCCGGCCGTCACGTCCAGCACCACCGGCCCGTCGCCGCGATAGACCACCGGCTCCAGTTCCACCCCTGCCGCCTGGGCCAGCGAGGCCCCGGCCAGGTGCTGGATCGAGCCGGTGCCGAGGTGGCCGTATTGCAGGCTGCCGCGGGCACGGGCCGCGGCGAGCAGCTCCGTCAGGCTGCGCAGCGGGGACCCGGGCGCGACGACGATGGCGAAGGCATGGTCGTAGGTCTGGCAGATGCCCTCCAGCGCCTCCGGCCGGTAGCCGGTATCGCTGCGCATCAGCGGGTTGACGATGAGCGGCGTGGTGGCGCTGAAGCTGAGGGTATAGCCATCCGGCGCCGCCCGGGCGACGGCGGCGATGCCGACACTGCCGGCCGCGCCATCCCGGTTTACCACCACCACCGGCTGCCCCAGCCGGGCGGCGAGGCCGGGCGCCAGGGCGCGGGCCAGCAGGTCCGTGGTGCTGCCCGCGGGATAGGGGTTCACCAGCTGGATCGGGTGCCCGGGCCAGTCCTGCGCCGCGGCCGGGCCGGCCAATGCCAGCAGCAGCGCGAGCCAGCGGCCCGCCCGGAATTTCGGTTGCATGACGTCCCCCCGTTTTGCCGCCGAGGCTACGCGCCCCCGGCCGGCCCGGGGAGGTGCCTTTTCAGGCCACGGCCGCCCGTTGCGCCGGGCCGCGACTCGGACGGGGCGCGGGACCGGATGGCGAACGGGCTTGTGGGAGTCCGGGCCCGAGACCCACAAGCGCTTGTGGCGGAAGGCTTTTTGCCCGGTCCGAGTCGCGCGTCAGCGATTCGTTCCAGCGACTCGGACCATCATATTGATTCCAAGGACTCATTTTTGGGCGTGACCGCGCCGCGATTCACGCCCCGTTCCCCTCAGCCGACGCGGTTGGCGACCAGCTCCGTCACCACGCCGGGATCGGCCAGGGTGCTGGTATCGCCCAAGGCCTCGGTCTCGTTCGCCGCGATCTTGCGCAGGATGCGGCGCATGATCTTGCCGGAGCGGGTCTTGGGCAGGCCCGGCGCCCATTGGATGGCATCCGGGGAGGCGATCGGCCCGATCTCCTTCCGCACCCAGGCGACGAGCTCCTTGCGCAGCGCCTCGGTCGGCTCCTCGCCGGTCTTCAAGGTCACGTAGCAGTAGATGCCCTGGCCCTTGAGGTCGTGCGGCATGCCGACCACGGCGGCCTCCGCCACCTTCGGGTGGGCGACCAGCGCGCTCTCGATCTCGGCGGTGCCCATGCGGTGGCCGGAGACATTGATGACGTCATCCACCCGGCCGGTGATCCACCAGTAACCGTCGGCATCCCGCCGCGCCCCGTCGCCGGTGAAGTAGGTGCCGGGAAAGGTCGAGAAGTA
The DNA here is from genome assembly GCF_979252845.1 of Belnapia sp. AC561. Classification (NCBI taxonomy): domain Bacteria; kingdom Pseudomonadati; phylum Pseudomonadota; class Alphaproteobacteria; order Acetobacterales; family Roseomonadaceae; genus Belnapia; species Belnapia sp. AC561. The sequence goes on along the minus strand of NZ_CEEDBP010000015.1, from coordinate 88,922 downwards.
GGTCTGGATGAAGCGCTCGTGGTCGCCATAGACCGTGCGCGCCTGGCCCGGCCAGCTATCGAGGATGACGAGGTTGCCCTCGGTCGCGCCCTCCAGCCGGTTGCCCTCGCCATCCACCAGCGCCGGCAGCACGCCGGGCAGCGGCAGGGTGGCGGAGCCGGGCTTCTGGTCCACCGCGCCGGGGAGGGGGGAGATCAGGATGCCGCCGGTCTCGGTCTGCCACCAGGTATCGACGATCGGGCAGCGGCTGTCGCCGACCACGCGGTAGTACCAGAGCCAGGCTTCCGGATTGATCGGCTCGCCCACGCTGCCTAGGATCCGCAGAGATTTGCGGCTGGTCTTCTGCACCGGCGCCTCGCCGTCGCGCATCAGGGCGCGGATAGCGGTCGGCGCGGTGTAGAAGATGTTCACCTGGTGCTTGTCCACCACCTCCCAGAAGCGGGAGACGCTGGGGTAGTTCGGCACGCCCTCGAACATCAGGGTCGTCGCACCATTGGCCAGCGGGCCGTAGACGATATAGGTATGGCCGGTCACCCAGCCGACATCGGCGGTGCACCAGTAGATCTCGCCCGGCTTGTAGTCGAAGACCAGCTCATGGGTGTAGCTGGCCCAGACCATGTAGCCGCCGGTGGTATGCAGCACGCCCTTCGGCTTGCCGGTGCTGCCCGAGGTATACAGGATGAAGAGCGGGTCCTCCGCCCCCATCGGCTCCGGCGCGCAATCCGCCGGCTGGCCGGCGGTGATCGCCTCGTACCAATGGTCGCGGCCGGCCTGCATCGGCACGTCCCGGCCGGTATTCTTCACCACCACCACGGCGCGGATGCTGGGGCAGGTCGCCAGCGCATCGTCGGCATTGGTCTTCAGCGCGACGGAGCGGCCGCCGCGGCGGCCCTCATCCGCGGTGATCAGCACCGTGCATTCGCTGTCCTGGATGCGCGACGCCAGGCTGTCCGGGGAGAAGCCGCCGAAGACGATGGAGTGGACGGCGCCGACCCGGGCGCAGGCCAGCATGGCGACCGCCGCCTCCACGATCATCGGCAGGTAGATGCAGACCCGGTCGCCCTTCTTCACGCCCAGGTCGCGCAGCGCATTGGCGAGGCGGCAGACCCGCTCGTACAGGTCGCGGTAGGTGACCTTGGCATCGCTGTTGGGGTCGTCGCCTTCCCAGAGGATGGCGGTCTGGTCGCCGCGCGTCGCCAGGTGCCGGTCGAGGCAGGAGACGGAGGCATTGAGGATGCCGTCCTCGAACCAGCGGATCGAAACGTCGCCGGTGAAGCTGGTGTTCTTGATGATGGTCGGCGGCGTCATCCAGGCGACACGACCGGCCTCCTTGGCCCAGAAACCGGCGGGGTCGGCGGCGGCGGCCGCGGTCATGGCCTTGTGCTGATCGGCGGTGACCAGGGCGTGCCCGGCAATGGCCGGCTTCACCGCGATCAGTTGGGTCTCGGACATTATGGGCCTCCCCTGGGGTAGCGCTTTGTAGGGGGAGTTTGTCCATGCGGCCTTGCGCGGCGTCAATCGGTGCGCGGGCCGTGGCGCGAAATGGCCGTGGAAAGCGGCGCCTCAGGCCTGCGGCCAGCGTTACAATCCGGCAGCCGCCGGCACCACCAGCATCCCCTCCACCACGCGGGAGGGCACCGCCTCCAGCGCCTGGCCGACGCAGGGGCCGGTGGTGCAGACCCCGTCCTCGATCCGGAAGCGGGCGCCATGGACCGAGCAGATGATATGGGTCTTGCGGGTATCCAGGAAGCGATGCGGCAGCGGCTCCAGCGGCAGGCCGATATGCGGGCAGGAATTCACGTAGACCATCACCTGCCCGGCCTTCCGCACCGCGAAGAGCCCGGTGAAGCTGCCGGGGGCGGCGGGGAAGCCGCGCGCCGCGCCCTCGGCGATCTCGTCCTCCCGGCAGAGGATCCGTTCATCCGCGCCGACCGCCGCCTCACCCATCATGCGTCCTTCGTCAGGCCGAGCCGTTCGTGCCAGCCGGCGATGCTTTCCTCCGGGTAGCGGTCGTGCCGGCGGTCCTTCGGGCCGGCCTCGACCACCACCCAGGGCGGCTTGAATTCCAGCATGATGTGGGTCGATTCCGGCGGCGCCGGCAAGGGCGTATCGACGGCCGAGGCGAAGGGATGCACCAGCTCCGGCCAGCGGGCGTCGTAGAGCCACAGGGCGCTGCCGCACCGGCTGCAGAAATGGCGCTCCGCGGCGCTGCGATGGGCGCGGGCATCCTCCGGGTTCTTCACCTTGGCATGGTGGATGGCGATGTGCTGCCGCCCGGTGACCTTCAGGGTGGCATTGTCCGCCCCGAGGTTGATGGCATAGCCCCCGCCGCCCTGGGTCTTCCGGCAGATGGAGCAGTAGCAGCGCTGGTAGGGATAGGGATGCGCGCTCTCCACCCGGAATGTCACCGCGCCGCACTGGCAGGACCCTTCGAGCTTCATGCTCACCTCCGCTTCGAGGGCTTCCAGCCGCCCATGCGGCAGAGCATGGCCCAATGCGCCTCCTCGATGGGCATCACGGAAAGGCGCGATTGCCGGATCAGGGCCAGATCGGCCAATTCCGGGGTGGCCTTGATGGTCGCCAGCGTTACCGGCTGCGGCACCGGCGAGACCGCCTTCATGTCCACGCAGACCCAGCGGCCGGTCTCGTCGCTCGGATCCGGATAGGCTTCCCGCACCACCTCGACCACGCCGACGATCTCTTTCCCGATGTTGGAGTGGTAGAAGAAGGCGAGGTCGCCCGTCCGCATGGCCCGCAGGTTCTTGGCGGCGAGCGCGTTGCGCACCCCGGTCCAGGGCTCGACCTTGTTCTCGACCTGCTGGTCCCAGGAAAACGCGTCCGGCTCACTCTTCACCAGCCAATGGGCCATCGGATCATCCCCGTTGCGGGGATGATCCTAGCCAAGCCCTTACGCCCGAACCAGCGGGCAGCCGCCCTCGCTCAGCGGCCGCCAGGCATCCTCGGGCGCGATGGTCGCCAGGGGCTTGTTGAAGTCGTACGGGTGGCGGGATTCGGCGGCCGGCTTGACCTGCCACAGGTACATCACGTGCAGCGTCCGGCCATCCTCCCGCAGGCGGACGTTGTCGTTGTAGAAGTCATTCACCGGCGTCGCCTTCATCTTCGCTGCGATGGCATCGGCATCCAGCCCGCCGGTCTCCTTCACCGCCTTCAGCCAATGGGTGACGCCGGTATAGACCGCGGCATGCTGCAGGCCGGGCGGGCTGTTCATCTTCGCCATGTAGCGCCGGCCCCAGGCGCGCGTCGCCTCCGTCATGTCCCAGTAGAAGCTGTCGGTATAGACCATGCCCTCGCAGGTCTTCTGGCCGAGCGCGACCACGTCGGTCACCTGCACCAGCAGGGTCGCCAGCTTGATGCCGCCGCGGGTGATGCCGAATTCCGCCGCCTGCTTGATGCAGTTCTGCAGGTCGACGCCGGCCAGCGCCATGCCGATGACCTTGGCGCCGGAGGCCCGCGCCTGGATCAGGAAGGCGGAGAAATCCGCGTTGTTCAGCGGCGCCCGCACCGCGCCCAGCACGCGGCCGCCATTGGCCCGGACGGCGGACATGGTGTCGCGTTCCAGCGCATGGCCGAAGGCATAGTCGGAGGTGATGAAGTACCAGCTGTCGCCGCCCGACTTGGTCAGGGCGGTGCCGGTGCCATGCGCCAGGGCATAGGTATCGAAGCCGAAGTGCATCCCATAGGGGGAGCACTTCACCCCGGTGATGTCCGAGGTCGCCGGCCCGGTGCAGATGTAGATCCGCTTCTTCTCGCGGCAGACCTCCTGGATGGCAAGGCCGGAGGAGGAGGCGCCGCCATCGGCCAGCACGTCGACGCCGAGGTTGTCGATCCATTCCCGCGCCAGCCCCGAGGCCACGTCGGCACGGTTCTGATCATCCGCCTGGCGGATGGTGATGGGGCGGCCGAGCACGCTGCCGCCGAAATCCTGCACCGCCAGCTCCGCCGCGGCACGGTTGCCCGGCCCGCCGACATCCTTGAACGGCCCGCTCATGTCGCTGAGCAGGCCGATCTGCACCGGCCGGGCGGCCTGTGCCCGGACCAGCCCGGGCGCGGCGAATGGCGCCGCCGTCAGCCCCGCGAGCAGGGCGCGTCGTTCGATCTTGGACATGGTGGTTGTTCTCCCTGGGCGAAACTATCCCAGGTCGCCGCCACCACGCCAAGCCCGTCTCAGCCCGGGGGCGGCATCGTCTCCGCCAGCGGCGGAAGCGCGACCACCTTGGCGTACCAGGCGTCCAGCTTGGGGTGGCCCGGGCGCCAAGGCTCGTGCGGGAAGCGGAAGTCGAGGTAGCCGAGGGCGCAGCCGATGGTGATCTCGCCGATGGTGGTCAGCATGCCGAGCGTGTCGGCCTCCGCCTCCAGCACGTCCAGGGCGCGGGCGACCTTGCCCTGCTGCTGGACGATGTAGTCGATGCGGCCCTGGTCCTGCGGCAGCGCGACCTCGCGCCGGCGCGGCTGGCTGGCATCCAGGATGCCGTCCGCCAGCGCCTGCTGCCGCAGCGCCTTCCAACGGGCCGGGCCGGCCGGCGGGAACAGCTTCGGCGCATCGCCGATGCTGTCGAGGTACTCGCAGATCACCGGGCTGTCGTAGAGCGAGACGCCGTCGTCGGTGACGAGCGAGGGCACCTTGGAGAGCGGGTTGACCGGCAGCAGCGCCGGGTCGGTGGTGCCGACGGTCCACTTCTCCAGCGGCACGCCGCGGGCGATGGCGCTGGCGGTGCATTTGCGGACATAGGGGCTGGCTGGCGAAAAGGCGATCTTCATGGACGGTCCCTCCGGATTCCGGGCGCGAACCATGGGTCAGCCGGAGGAACCCCGCAAGGTTGGACGGCCACGGCAAAACCCCCGATGATCGCGGAAAGCATCAGGAGCGGCATATGCGGATCGCGGTAATCGGGGCCGGCGGCGTCGGCGGTGGCTTCGGCCTGGCCCTGGCCAAGGCCGGGGCGGATGTGACCTTCCTGGCGCGGGGCGCCCATCTCGCCGCCATGCGGGAGAAGGGGCTGCGGGTCGAGGGCGGCCGCGGCGAAAGCCACCTGCTGCCGACCCAGGCGACCGACGATCCCGCCGCCATCGGCGTGGTGGACATGGTGCTGTTCTGCGTGAAGCTCTGGGATGTCGAGAGCGCCGGCGAGCGCATCCGCCCCATGGTCGGGCCGGAAACCGCCGTGCTGCCGCTGCAGAACGGGATCGACGCCAGCGAGCGGCTGCTGCCGATCCTCGGCCCGCGCGCGGTGATGGGCGGCGTCGCCCAGATCAGCGCGACCATCGCCGAGCCCGGCGTCATCCGCCAGACCGGCACCTTCATGCGGATGATCTTCGGCGAGCTGGACGGGACCCGCAGCGCCCGCGCCGAGGCCTTCCTCGCGTTGTGCCAGAAGGCCGGCTTCGATGCGACGCTCAGCACCGCCATCGTCACCGAGCTCTGGATGAAGTTCATCATGCTGGCGAGCAATGCCGGGATGACCGCACTCACCCGCCAGCCGATCGGCAAGCTGCGGGACGACCCGGATATCGCGCCCTATTTCGCCGCCGCCTACCAGGAAGTGGTGGATGTGGCCCGCGCCAGGGGCGTGCCGCTGCCGCCCGACGTGGAACAGAAGATGGCCGGCTTCAACAAGAATGCCCCGCCGACCATGATGGCCTCCATGGCGATCGACCTGATCCGCGGCAACCGGATCGAGCTGCCCTGGCTCTCCGGCAAGGTGGTGGCGATGGGCCGGGAACTGGGCGTGCCGACGCCGGTGCATGCCATGATCTATGCGGCGCTGAAGCCCTATGTCGAAGGCACCCCCGCCGCCTGAACGCCGCGCAGACCAAGAGGCGAGGGCGGCCAACGCCCCGCCGATCGAGGAGGAAACGCCCATGGACCGCCGCAGCCTGCTGCCGGTGCTCGCCACCCTGCCCTTCATCCGCCCCGCCGCGGCGCAGCCGGGCTGGAGCCCGGACCGCCCGGTGCGGCTGGTCGTCGGCTTCGCCCCGGGCGGCAGCACGGATACCACCGCCCGGGTGCTGGCCCAGGCCATCACCGCCGGGCTCGGCCAGCCGGTGCTGGTCGAGAACCGGAACGGCGCGGCGGGCAACGTCGGCACCGAATACGTCGCCCGCAGCGCCCCGGACGGGCAGACCCTGGTGGTCGCCTCCATGGGCTCGCATGCCACCAATGCGGCGCTGTACCGCAACCTGCCCTTCGACCCGGTGAAGGATTTCGCCCCGGTCTCCCTGGTGGCACTCAGCGCGGCGCTGCTGGTGGTGCACCCGAGCCTGCCGGTGCGGGACCTGGCCGGGCTGCTGGCGCTGGCCAGGGCGCAGCCGGGCAAGCTGAATTGCGGCACCGCCGGCGCCGGCAGCACCCAGCATTTCGCCATGGCGCTGTTCGAGCACCAGGCCAAGGTCAGCTTCACCCAGGTCTCCTACCGCGGCGGCGCGCCGGCGATGACGGACCTCGTCTCCGGCCGGCTTGACCTGATGTTCACCCCGGTGGTGGAGGCGCTCCAGCAGGTCCGCGCCGGGCAGGTCCGGGCGCTGGGCATCACGCGGGAGGCGCGCTCCGCCCAATTGCCGGAGATCCCGGCGATCGCGGAAGCGGTGCCGGGCTACAGCTTCAACAGCTGGCTCGGCCTGTTCGCCCCGGCCGGCACGCCGCCGATGGCAGTCGACCGACTGTCCCGCGAAGTGGCGGCGGGGCTGCGGCTGCCCGAGACTCGGGAAAGGCTGGAACAGCTTGGTTACCAGCCGGTGGGCAGCACGCCGGAGGAATTCGGCCGCTTCTTCGCCGCCGAGCTGCCCCGCGTGGCCGAGCTGGTGCGACTTTCCGGTGCCACGGTGGAGTGATCCGGCCATCGCCGCATGTTGCCCCGCCTTCCGGCGATGTTGCCCCTGACAAACCGCGCGGTTCACGCTATGCCGCGCGAATCCAAAGGAGTGCAGTGCGTGTCGAAGAAGTTTCTGACCGACGTCATCGTCAAGTCCACCGAGATGCCGACCCTGGCGGCCAATGGGCTCGCGACCGACATCATCGCCGCCATCAAGGCGGAAATCGTCGAGACCGGTCGCTTCACCATTCCCGACTTCGGTGCCTTCATCGTGCGCGAGACGGCGAAGCGCAGCGCGCTGAACCCCCGCACCGGTGAGAAGGTGGCGGTGAAGGCCGGCGCGACCGTGCGCTTCAAGGCCAGCCCGGCACTGAAGGACGCGGCGCTGGCCGGCATGAAGAAGGCGAAGCGCAAGGCCGCCAAGGCCTGAGCTGGCGCGGCTGCGGGGCAACCCGCAGCCGGGTCTTGCTTCCCGGCCGAAACACTTGCCTTATCCGGTCCCCACGACGGGAGGACCGGACATGCTGAAATTCTACTACAACCTCGCCCCGAACCCGACCAAGGTCGCGCTCTGCCTCGAGGAAATGGGCCTGGCCTATGAGCCGGTGCCGGTGGATACCCGCAAGGGCGAGCAGCACACCCCCGAATTCCTGGCGATCAATCCCAATGCCAAGGTCCCGGTGATCGTCGACGGCGACCAGACCGTCTTCGACAGCAACGCCATCCTCCTCTACCTCGCGGAGAAGACCGGCCAGTTCCTGCCGGGTGCCGCCGACCGCGGCCAGATGCTGTCCTGGCTGATGTTCATCGCCACCGGCATCGGCCCCTATTCCGGCCAGGCCGTGCATTTCCGCAATTTCGCGCCGGAGCCGAAGGACTATGCGGTGAACCGCTATACCTTCGAGGCGCAGCGCCACTGGGGCATCATCGACGCCCACCTCGCCGGGCGCGAATTCATGGTGGGCAACGCCTATTCCATCGTGGACATGGCGCTCTGGGGCTGGTCGCGGCTGGTGCCCTTCGTGCTTGGCCCGGATGCGATGGCCGGCTATCCGAACGTGAAGCGGCATATGGACATGGTCGGCGCCCGCCCCGCCGCCGCCCGCGCCCTGGCGCTGAAGGACAAGCACGCCTTCAAGGCGGACATGGACGAGGCGGCGAAGCTGGCGATGTTCCCGCACCTCGGCAAGAAGGTCGCCTGAGGCAGCCTCAGCCGAGGATGAAATCCGCCGCGGTCAGGCTGGCCGCGGCGATGCCGCCCAGCAGGATGGAATCGGCGCCGAGGCTGATCACCGCGGTGCCGCCGACATCCTGCGTCAGCGCCTGCACCGCGGCGAAGCTGCCCAGGCCGAAGTCGATCAGCTGGATCCGGTCGGCGCCGCGGGTGAAGTCGGCGACGAAGTCATGGCCGCCGCCCGGCCGGAACTGGAAGACATCGGCGCCCTCCTGGCCGAACAGCAGGTCGTCGCCGCCCCGCCCATCCAGCGTATCGCCGCCGGCACCGCCCAGCAGGGCATTGGCGACGGCATTGCCGACCAGCAGGTTGTCCAGCGCATTGCCGATGCCGAAGGGCGTGCGGCCGAGCAGCACCAGGGTCTCGGCATTGGCGGTCAGGGTATAGCCGATGCCGGCAAAATCCACGACGACGGTATCCGTGCCGCCGCCCGGCGCCTCGACGACCTGATCGGCGGGCGTATCCAGGACATAGAGGTCGTCGCCGGCGCCACCCTCCATCACATCGTAGTCGCCGGCGCCGCTGTCGCCCCGCAGCGTGTCGCGGCCATCGCCCCCGATGAGCGTATCAGTGAAGAAGCCGGCGCCGCCGACCAGGCTGTCGTCGCCCGCCTGGCCATGGAGCACGTCGCTGCCCGCGCCGCCGTCGATGGTGTCCGCATCGTCGCCGCCGAGGATGGTATCCGCGTCGTCGCCGCCGAAGAGGCTATCGGCCCCCGCCTGCCCCTGGATCGCGTCGTTGCCGCGGCCGCCATAGACGGTATCGGCGCCGGCGCCGGCGAGCAGCAGGTTCTCGCCCTCGTTGCCGGTGATGACGTTGCCGAGCGCATTGCCGATGCCGAAGCTGTTGCCGGTGGCGGCGATGAGGGTGAGGTTCTCGATATTGGCATAGAGCGAGAAGCTGGCGGCGCTGCGGACCTCGTCGGTCCCCTCGCCGGGATTCTCGATGACGAGGTCGGCGGCATCGTCGGCATAGTAGACGTCGTCGCCGGCGCCGCCCTGCATCGCATCCGGGTTGGGGCCGCCATCCAGCGTGTCGTTGCCCGCGCCGGCGATGAGCGTATCCTGGCCGTCGCCGCCCAGCAGCAGGTTGTCGCCGCCGAGGTCGGTCAGCGCATCGCCGTCGTTGCCGCCATCCAGCGTGTCGTTCCCGCCGCCGCCATCGAGGCTGTCGGCGCCGGTATCGCCATAAAGCGAATCCGCGCCCGCGCCGCCCAGCAGCGTGTCGTTGCCGGCATCGCCGACGAGGCTATCGTTGTCCTCGCCGCCATCCAGCCAGTCGTCCTCGACGCCGCCGGCGATGACATCGTTCCCGGCCTCGCCCCGGATGGTGTCGCGGCCCGCTTCGCCGAAGAGGCTATCGGCGCCGATGCCGCCCAGCAGGCTGTCGTCCTGCACGCCGCCATAGAGGACATCGGCCCCGTCGCCGCCATCCAGCGTGTCGTTGCCCGCCTCGCCGAACAGGGTATCGTTGCCGCCCTGGCCATAGGCGAGGTCGTTGCCCGTGCCGGTGAAGAGCTGGTCCTGGCCCTCGCCACCCAGCAGCGTGTCATGGCCTTCGCGCGCGAAGATGGTGTCGTTGCCGGCATGGCCATCCAGCAGATCGCCGGGCGGATAGGCGGCGATGGAATTGAAGGACCCGGTGATGGTGTCGTCGCTGCCGAGGAAGAGCGCGGCGATGCCGGCCTCGTCATGCGCGCGGATCAGCGCGCCGAGCAGGCTGCCCGGGATGCTGATGCCATCGACGAACAGGAAGGGCTCGCCCGCACCGGTCTGCAGCCGCAGCATCTCGGTGATGGTGCCGCCCACCGGGATTGCGCCGTCGAACACCATGCCGGTGCCCTTGAACTGCAGCGAGACCTCGACCTGCGCCGGTCCCCCGCTGGAGGCATAGGGATTACCGACCAGCATGGTGGCCACGTATTGCGTGGCCGTCGCCGCCACCACCGTCAGATAGGGAAAATCCCCCGTCCGCATGAACCCCGGGATGTCCTGGGGAAAGGTCGGATCGGGTGCGACGACGAATTGGGCCATGGCCCCGGAGACTAGCCCAGGAGGAGAGGCTTTGTCTCCTTCACTCCCGCAGGAGGCGCATCCATCCGCCCCGCACGTTGCGCCCTGCCGCCTGCCGCCACAGACTGGCGCGAACCGGCAGGAGGATGCGGCGATGAGCGTTGTCGAGACCGAACGGCATGGGCAGGTGCTGGTGGTGCGGCTGAACCGGCCGGAACGCATGAATGCGCTGAACCACGAATTGCGCTGCGAACTGGCCGAGATCTGGACCAGCTTCCGCACCGACCCGGAGCTGGAGGTCGGCATCCTGACCGGCACCGGCCGCGGCTTCTGCGCCGGGGAGGACATGAAGGAATCCCTCGCCGACGGCGCCCCGGGCGGCCGCCGCCCGCCGGGCGAGGACCCCTTCATGACCGGCGCGCTGGAGAAGCCGGTCATCGCCGCCATCAACGGCTTCGCCATGGGCGGCGGCTTCATGCTGGTGGAACGCACCGACCTCCGCGTCGCCGTGCAGGGCGCGGTCTTCGAGGTCTCGGAGGCCAAGCGCTGGCTGCTCGGCGGCTACAACCACGGCACCATCGCCAACCTGCCCTATGCCATCGCGCTGGAGATGGCGCTCGGCTACCGCTTCACCGCGGAGCGCTTCCATGAGCTGGGCTTCCTGAACCGCGTGGTGGCGCCCGAGGCGCTGCTGCCGACCGCGCTCGAGATGGCGGCGCACCTGCTGACGCTGCCGCCGGCCTCCCGCGTCAACACCATCCACCTCATGCGGCAGATGCGGCCCAAGCCGGCGCCGGAATTCGAGGCGCTGGCGGCGAAGCTGCACGACCACGGGGCGAAGTCGGACCTGATGGAAAGCCGCGCCGCCTTCGCCGAGAAGCGCCCGCCGCGCTTCAAGGGCTGGGATGACCCGGCGGACCGCTTCAACCTGCCGAAGCTCTAGGCCTCAGGTCCCGAAGGATAGCTCGGGCGGTGCCTCCATCGCCCGGGCCACCACCGTCACCCGCGCCACCGGCAGGGTGATCCGGCATTGCAGGCCATCGGCCGCCCAGGTCTTCGCCACCGTGCCGCCGAGCTGCCCGCCCAGGGTCGCCTCGATGACCCGGGTGCCGAAGCCGCGCCGGGCCGGGCCGCCCGCCACGGCGGGGCCGCCGGATTCCACCCAGTCGATCTCCAGCGTCCGCTCCCCGGCGATCCGCCACCGCACCGCGACCTGGCCGGTCGAGGCCGAGAGCGCGCCGTATTTCATGGCATTGGTCGCCAGCTCATGCACCGCCATGGCGATCGGCTGCGCCGCCACCGCGGCCAGCATCACCGCCGGCCCCTCCAGCACCGCCTGGCCGGGCTTGCTGAGGAAGGGATCCAGCTCGCCCTGCAGCACGGCGCGCAATTCGGCCCCGGTCCAGCCGCCCTCGGCCAGCAGCGTGTGCGCCCGGGTCAGCGCGGCGACGCGGCCCTGCACCGCGCGGGCGAAGGCATCCGGGTCGTCGCGCGGGGTCAGCCGCAGCGCCGCCTGCACCACCGCCAGCGCATTCTTCGCCCGGTGGTCCAGCTCCCGCGTCAGCAGCGCCTGGCGCTCCTCGGCCCGCACCCGGTCGGTGATGTCGAGGTTGACGCCGATGATGCGGCTCGGCTGGCCATCCGCCCCGCGGAAGACCCGGCCGAGGCCGAGGATGCAGCGGACGTCGCCATCCTTCGGGTGGCGGATGCGGAATTGGTGGCGGAATGCGCCATCGGCGCGGAAGGCGGAAGCCTGGCCCAGGCTCATCCGCTCCATCACCAGGCCGGGCCGGTCCTCCGGCAGCACGCGCTCCCGCATCACGTCGCGATGCGGCGGCGGCTCGGCCGGGTCGAAGCCCATGAGCTGGTACTGCTCGGGTGACCAGACGGCCTCGCCGGTCAGCAGGTCCCGTTCCCAGATGCCGAGGCCCGCGGCCTCCTGCGCCAGCCGCAGCCTCTCCTCGCTGACCCGCCGCTCCGCCTCGGCCTGCTTCAACTCGGTGATGTCGACATGCGCGCCGACCATGAACAGCGCGCGTCCCGCGGCATCGCGGGCGATCTCGCCCCGGGCGGCGATCCAGCGGATTTCCCCATCCGGGGCGATGATGCGGTATTCCTGGGCATAGTCGGTGGCGCCGGACTGGTCGGCGATCGCCTCGCGGAAGATCCGCTCGGCCTGGTCGCGGTCCTCCGGATGCAACCGGTCCACCCAGTCCTGGTGCCGCTCGATCCGTTCCTCGCCCGGCAGGCCCTGGACCGACATGTATTCGCCGGAGCGGTGGTTGAGGCCGGAGCGCAGGTCGATCTCGAAGCCGCCGACCCGGCCGATGCGCTGGGCGCGCCGCAGCCGCGCCTCGCTGGCGGCCAGCGCGGCGGCACCGGTGGCGATGCGGCTGCCGAGTTCGGCCAGGCGACGGGCGGCCTCGGCCAGCGCCTTGTCATGCTGGCGCCGCATGAACAGCAGGGCGGCGATCAGGATGCCGAGGCTTGCGACCGGCGTGGCCACGCCGTACCACGCCGCACCGCCTTCGGCCGCCCAATGCGGCAAGACCGCGACGAGGACCATGGCCAGGGCGAAGATCAGTGCCACACCCAGCGCCGGGGAAAGCGGGAGCGCGGGGGACGCCGGCGAGGCCGGCTTCAGCCCGCCGGCGCCGTCATCGGGCATGGCCGGCACCGCGCGCCTGGGCCGGCGAGGCCTGCTGCTGGCGCCGCTTCTCGCCGCCGCCTGCGCCACCCTGCCGCGGCCGGCAGCCATGGCGGCCGGACCTTACGGGATCCTGGTCCATGTCGTCCGGCGGGGCTGGCATACCGATATCGCGGTACCGGTCGCGGGGCCGGGCTGGGCGTTGATCCCGGAGCTCGCCAGCCTGGCGCGGGACTTCCCGGGCCTGCGCCACCTCGTCTTCGGCTTCGGCGACCGCGCCTATCTGCTGGAGCCGGGGGCGGGCCCGCTGGCCATGCTGCGCGCCCTGCTGCCCGGTCGCGGCGCCATCCTGCTGACCGCCCTGGCCGCCACGCCGGAGGCGGCCTTCGGCCCGGGCGCTGTGGTCGAACTGCCGCTGGCGGGGCCGGAATTCGCCCGGCTGCAGCAGTTCCTCGCGGGCAGCCTCGACCGGGCTGGCCTGGGCCCCGGCGATCGGCTGCGGCCCATTGCGGCGGGCCCCTATCCCGGCAGTGTCTTCCATGCGTCCACGATCACCTACGCCGCCACCTATACTTGCAATACCTGGACCGCCGAAGCGCTCGCAGTCGCCGGATTGCCGCTGCACGCGGATGGGATCGTGCTGGCCCAGCAGGTCATGGCGCGGGTCGGCACGATCGCGGCGCAGCGGCGCTTTGGCCAGGACGGCATCCTGCCCCAACCCGCCCCGGGCCTCGCCCGGGACGGGATGGGATGAGCCGGCCACCGGATACCGAGAGTGCCGGTGGCAGCGCCGCGCCGCAACCTGGGCGCGCTTAATTCAGGCGAAAATCTCCTAGCGCGAGGGAACGACCACGGTGTCCCGTGCCGGCGGGTTCGGGTTGCTGCTGCTGAAGCTGACGCATCCCGCCAGCCCGAGGGTGGCGAGGATCAACAGGGTGAAGCTGCGCATGACTGGTCCTCATTGAAAGGCGCGGCGCCGCGCCGCTGCGGCTCTACGCCGGGCCCGGAATTTGGTTCCGCCTGCCGCGCGATCGGCATGGCGAATTCCCGGCACCGTGGCTGCCAAAACCGTGAAATCCCAGGGGACAAGGCCAGGCGAGCATGCGACGGTAGGCGTCATCGACCGAATGGGGATTGGGGCGATGCTGTATCGGGTATTGGCCTTGCTGCTCGTCGCTGCCCTGCCGGGCTGCGCCGCCAATAGTTTCGGGGCGCCGCAATTTCGGGACAATGCGGAAGCGCCGGCCTGGCGACGGCCCGGCCCCAGCCAAGTGGCCCCGCTGCAACGCCTGCCGGCCCCGGCCTATAGTGCCCGCGCCTAGAGCGTGATCGCCTGAGGCGGAAACACCGAAGGCGTGAATCGCGCGACGAACCATCGGGCCAGCCCATGGCCGCGCGCGGCTCAGTCGGCCGCCTTGCCTTCCAGCACCTCGCGCACCAGCGGCGCCAGCGCCGCCTCCTCCGCCGCCCAGTAGTCGCGGAAGGCGGCCGGCCCGAGGAAGCGGATCGGCAGGCCGAGCTCCTGCATCTTCTGCCGATGCTCGGCGCCGGTGATGGCGCGTTCCAGCGCCTGGGCCAGCGCCGCCTCCACCTCCGGCGGCAGCCCGGCCGGGGCGACGAAGCCGCGGGCCGAGCCGGCGACGATGCGGGTGCCGAGCGAGGCCGCGGTCGGCACGCCGGGCAGGAAGGGGCTCTCGGCCGCATCCAGCACCGCCAGGGTCCGCGCGGTGCCGGCCCTGGTCTGCGTCATGGCGGTGCCGCCGGCGACCAGCGCCACCTCGATCTCCCCGCCCAGCAGCGCCACCAGCTCCTGCGCCGAACCCTGGTAGTGGATCTGGTTCACGCGGATCCCGTGCTGCTTCTGCAGGGTGAGGGAGGCGAGGTGCTCCCAGCTCAGGATGCCGGGGTCGGAGACCCGGAGGTCGCCCGGCCGTGCCCGGGCCGCGGCGATGAGGTCGCCGAGCGACCGGTAGGGGCTGTCGCTGCGGACGATGATGGTGCCGGGGTCGATCACATGCATCGCCAGCGGGGTGAAGCTGTCCCGCGCGAAGCCCGCGTTGCGCGCGGCATCGAGATAGAGCGTGATGGTCGAGGGCCAGAGCCCATAGGCCAGGGTATAGCCATCCGGCCGGGCACGGGCCGTCTGCGCCATGCCGATCTGCGAATTGGCGCCCGGCCGGTTCACGATGACCACCGGCGTGCCCAGCTCCCGCTCCAGCACCGGCGCCAGGGCACGGGCCGAGAGGTCGCTGCCGCCGCCGGGCGGATAGGGCAAGATGACCGTCACCGGTCGCCCCGGCTCCGGGAAGGCCGCCCGCGCCGCGCCGCTGCCGAGCACCAGGACCGTCAGCAACAGCAGGCGCAGCAGCATGGCGAACTCCCGTTCAGGCGGGGGTGAGGCGCAGCGCGCCGTCCAGTCGGATCGTCTCGCCATTCAGCAGCGGATTGGCGGCGATGGCCAGCACCATGCTGGCATATTCATCCGGCCGTCCCAGCCGGTTCGGGAACAGCGGCAGCTTGCCCAGCGCCTCCCGCGCCTCCGGGGCGAGCCCGGCCAGCATCGGCGTCTCGATCAGCCCCGGCGCCAGGGTCATCACCCGGATGCCGAAGCGCGCCAGCTCCCGCGCCGCGGGCAGGGTCAGGCCGACCACGCCGGACTTGCTCGCGGCATAGGCGCATTGGCCGATCTGCCCCTCGTAGGCGGCGATGGAGGCGGTGTTCACCACCAGCCCGCGCTCGCCGCTCGCCTGCGGCTCCAGCGCCGCCATGCGGGCGGAGGCGAGCCGCAGCACGTTGAAGGTGCCGATCAGGTTCACCCGCACCACCTGCTCGAACAGCCCCAGCGGATGCGGGCCTTGCCGCCCGGCAACGCGCGCCGCCGGGGCGATGCCGGCGCAGTTCACCGCCAGCCGCAGCGGGCCGAGGCCCGCCGCCGCATCCAGCGCCGCCTCCACCGCGGCCTCGTCCGCCACGTCGCCGGCGACGGCGACGCCGCCGATCCGCGCGGCGACCGCCGCCGCGGCCTCCTGCCGCAGGTCCATCACCACCACCTGCGCGCTGGCCGCCGCCAGCGCCTCCGCCGTCGCCGCGCCGAGGCCGGAGCCGCCGCCGGTGACCAATGCCGCGATGCCCTTGATGTCCATGCCGGAGCCTCCCCTTCGATGGCCGGAGTGTAGCACCCCATCCGGGCCGGCACCGCTGGCGCGCATCCGGCGGGAATGCCATCGTTGCCGCAACGGCCCCGAGAAGGCCGGACCAGGGACGGAGGCGGGGATGATCGATCGACGCGGAGTGCTTGCGACGCTTGGCCTGCTGGCGGCCGCACCCGGCGCCCGCGCCGCGGGCTATCCGGACCGGCCGATCCGCCTGGTGGTCCCCTTCGCCCCCGGCGGCGCCACCGACCTCGCCGCCCGCATCCTGCAGCCGCATCTCTCCGCCGCGCTGGGCCAGCCGCTGGTGGTGGAGAACCGCACCGGCGCCGCCGGCAACGTCGGCATGGAGGCGGCGGGGCGGGCGGCGCCGGATGGCTATACCCTCTTCCTCGGCAATGTCGGCACGCTGGCGGTGAACCCGACCGTCTTCGCCCGCACGCTGCGCATCAAGCCGGTGGAGGATTTCGCCGCCATCTCCCTGGTCTCGGAAACCCCGGATGCGCTGGTGGTGCATCCCTCTGCGCCCTTCGGCTCGGTGCGGGAGATGGTGGCCTATGCGAAGGCCAACCCCGGCAAGGTGAACTACGGCTCGCCCGGCGCCGGCAGCCTCAACCGGCTGGAGATGGAGCTGCTGCGCGAGCTGGCCGGCGGGCTCGACATGGTCCATGTGGCCTATCCCGGCGGCGCCGGCCCGGCGGTGACGGCGGCGACCGCGGGCGACGTGCACGGGCTTTTCGTGACGCTCTCCTCCGCCCTCGGCCAGGTGCAGGCGGGGCGGCTGAAGGCGCTGGCGGTCACCACCGCGCAGCGCGTGCCGGCGCTGCCGGAGGTGCCGACGATGGTGGAGGCCGGCTATCCCGCCTTCACCGCCAGCTCCTGGCAGGGGCTGCTGGCGCCTGCCGGCACGCCGCCGGAGATCCTGCGCCGCTGGCACCAGGCGGTGGCGGAAGTCCTGTTGCTGCCCGATGTCCGCCACCGCTTCGCCCTGGCGGCGACGGCGGCGGTGGCGAGCCGCAGCCCGGATGAATTCGCCACGCTGATCGCCGCCGAGGGCCAGCGCTGGGGCGCGCTGGCGCTGCGGGCCGGGGCGATTGCAGAGTAGCGCCAGTTGATATCATAGTGTAATGGTATGAAGGAAAAACCAATCTATTGGTGTAGAGGGTCAAATGGCATCTCAGCCGATTTCCCAGAGTCAACTAATTTTGGACATCGGGATTCAGGTCCAGAAGGACGTGAACGGTGTCGAAATGGGAGTCTTAGAAAATGGCATTCCATTTCTGACACAGGGCGGGCTTTCAAGAATCGCCAATGTCGCGCGAAGTGTTATCTATGATATTACCCAAGAATGGGCAGAGCATTTCAATGATGAAGTGCTCGGTAAAAATCGGTTCTCCTGGCTTCGCCAATCGTTGGCTGGAAAAGGCTACAATGAGCCTGAATTGTATATTGCCACAAAGAGGTCTGGACAAACACATTTCGCTTATCCTGACATAGTCTGTACAGCAATAATTGAGTATTATGCTTTTGAAGCGCAAAACAAAAATCAAATTGCGATGGATAATTATCGCAGATTGGCTACGTATGGCCTTCAAAAGTATATTTTTGATGCGCTAGATTATGTGCCTGCCGACAAATGGCGCTATTTTCATGACCGCGTTTCCATTTTAACAGATAGTGCTCCAGATGGATATTTCATCATTTTCAATGAAGTGAATGGCCTCATTTCTGACTTGATCAATGCCGGACTGCCTGTAAACGACCGCACTGTTCCGGATATAAGCGTCGGATTGACGTGGGGGAACTACTGGTCGAAGTCAGAGGTAAACTTAGAGGCTTTGTATGGGCCTCGCATAAAATATCAACACAATTATCCTTCTTATTACCCTCAATCGCAAAGCAATCCACAAGAGCCGTGGGCTTATCCTGACGCAGCGCTACCGGCATTTCGGCATTGGTTTAAGCACGACTATCTTCCAACCAAGTATCCAAAATACCTGCTGACGAAATCTCATCTCCTTGGCGGAAAGCAGGTCGCTCAACAGATTGGTGCTATGTACCAGCCAAAGCAAATAGAAAAGGTTTAGATGGGGAAATAGCATGGTTCGAAAAATAATAATTGATACAAGAATATTTGAAAAAGCCGGATACGGAACGAGTTTTTTTAGAGCTATGCTCAACCGCTACCGAGTTGGGGATCGCGTATATGACAATGATGGCGCAGAGCTAACCGCTCTTCTCAACCGCCATGATGAACGGGATGAGAAGATAGGGTCGGGTATCAACTACTTTGTCGTAGAAGCAGCTCCCGATGGCTACAAAGGAAAATGCTTTTGGATAGTGCGATTGGATGGAAGCCGGATAGATATCTCATACAAGCACTGCCTTGGGGCAAAACCCTACGACTAATGGGGTGGCTCCTGCGTGGTTAGCTAGGTATAAATACAACATTGATGGGAGAATGATGCTCGTTGCTATGAAAGTAGTAAACTTCCAAAAATAGATGAGGGTCCGGGAGAATACCTTCTCCCGGCCCTGCTTAATACTTCCCTAAAAAAACCGCCCCGACGGATTCATCCCGAGGAAATGCTGCCCGCACATCTCCAGATGCGCGCTCCGCCCATGCACCTGCTGCGATGACGCATGGATGTCCCGCATCCGCCGCTCGAACGGCCCGGAGAGCATGATCGCGCTCGCCCCGGCCTCGTGATAGGCCCATTCCGCCACTTCCTTGGCGCGCTGGATGCCGGAGGTCGTGGCGAGCCGGATCATCGCCCGCTCGGTCATGGTGATGCGCCCGGTGGTCTCCGCCACGTCATGCGCCTCCTCCAGCACCTCGATCAGCCAGGCGCGGGCCGAGCGCAGCTTGGCCTCGGCCTGGGCGATGCCGTTCTGGATCACCTCGCTGTCGCGCAGCGGCTTGGTCGTCGCCGCGGCGGTCTTGCCCTTGGCGAGATCGACGAAGGCATCCAGCAGCCCCCGTGCGATGCCGATCGAGACGCCGGCGAAGCCGGCCGAGTAGAGATGGCTGGTGGTGAACTGGTACAGCGGCGCCTGCACCCGCCGCTCCGCGTCGCTGTCGCGGCAGACGCTGAACTCCTCCGGCACGAAGATATCGTCGTAGGTATAGGTGTCGCTGTTGGTCCCGCGCAGGCCGACCACGTTCCAGACATCGTGGAAGCGCGGCACGCTCCGCGGCACCAGCATGCTGCGCTCGTGCTGGCTGCCGTCGGGGTTCTTGCGGACCGAGCCATCGGGTTCGATCACCCGGCAATGCCCGCCCATCCAGGTGGCGTGGCGATTGCCGCTGGCGAAGGCCCAGGTGCCGCTGACACGATAGCCGCCCGGCACCATCTTGGCCACGCCATTGCCGAAGCCCCAGGCGAGCACCGCATTCGCCGGCCCCCAGATCTCCCGCGCGACCTCGGGCGCCATATAGGCCGAGGCGATGGAACAGCCCGAGGCCTGGCAGAGGCACCAGCCGGTGGAGCCATCCGCCGCGGCGACGATCTCCATCATCCGGTAGAAGGCGGCCGGGGTGGTCTGGTCGCCGCCATAGGCCTGGGGCAGCAGGGTGCGGAACAGCCGCGCGCCATGCATCGCCTCCAGTACCTCGGGCGGCAGCGCCTTGTTGGCCTCGATGACCGGGCCGGCGGCGTTGATGAGGGGGGCGACCGCGCGGGCCCGGACGGCGGGCTCGGTCCGACCTGGATCGGGGCGGGCCAGCAAGGGTGTGACATCGGCCAGTGCCATCGCTGTCGTCATCGCCGTCCCTCGGACTTGTTCTTGGTCGCCCGACCAAATCTCGGGTCGAGGGGGGCTGCTGTCAATGACGGCGGGGACAGGAGGGCATGGCCCGGGCCTTGCCGCGACGTCACCATTTGCGCCCACCCCGGCGAGGCTGCGGTCCTGGCCGGCAGGGAATCGCCGCTGGGTTCGACCACCGGCTCGCTCTGCCCGCAATCGAACCCGAGCACGAAGCCCGGGCGTCAACCTCCGCGTCGCCACCGACGACCGCGACGTCTTCGGCGCCGACCTCGTCCCGGGTGCCCCGCCACCCTTCGCCCGCAGCTAGGCCAGCCCTTCCATATAGCCCAGCACCGCCGCCCGGAAGGGCAGCAGGCTCTTGTAGCGCTGCATCTCCGGCGGCAGCGCCAGCACCGCCTCCCGCAGCCGCGCCGCCTCGCCGGGCACGGCCACCACCCGGTGCAGCGGGGTGATGTGGATGCGGATGCCGAAGGCGATGGTCCCGCTTTCCGGCAGCCGCCAGAAGGTCTGCCGCTCCACCCGCAGCACCAGCGCCGTGCCGGCATTCGCCGCGGTGACCGCGGCCGCATGGTCGGTCCGGCCATGCGCCTGGGCGCGGTGAAGGGTCGCGTCATCCATCAGCGACCAGTTCAGCCGCATCGCCAGCCGTCCCGGGCGCAGCATGGTCAGGAAGCGGTCCACCGGGCGTTCCAGCGTCTCCGCGTACATCGGCACCGGCGCATGGATCGGGCCGAGCGGATGCCCGAGCTTCTCGCCCAGCCGCCAGCCGCTCGGGAAGCACAGCACCGCGCCGATCAGCCGGAGGCCGCCCGCTTCCTCCTGCAGCAGGCAGAAATCCTCCTGTACCAGCCGGCCGACCAGGGGCAGCGGCGCGGCCGCTGGGTCCAGCGCCTCGCCGGTCAGCCGGTTGTGCAGCCGCCCGCCGTCCCGCCGGAACCAGTCCGGGTATCGGTCGCAGAGATGCGCGACCAGGCTGTCCCGCAGCTCCGCCTGGACGGGTTCGGTGCCGGGCAGGGCGGCGACCACCTCGGCCGGGCGCTCGGCCAGCAGGCGCCGGCGCTCGGCCAGCTGCGGGCCGTATTGGTCGTCGATCTCGATCCAGGCGGAGGGCGGGATCGCCACCAGCCCCATCGCCATGCGGAAGGGGCCGGGGCCATAGGGCAGGTGCAGGACGGGTGGTGGCAGGAGGGGCGGGGGCAGCATGCGGGGCTCCGGCGCGGCTGATGCCAGCCTAGCCTATCCGCCCCGCAGCCGGTGCCAGATCGCCAGCCCGGCGTCATAGGGGATGGCCGGCATCTCCCGCAGCCGCCAGTACCAGCGCTGCAGCAGCCCGGCGCCGCGGGCGGAGCCGCCGATCGGCACCGGCCGCGCCGGCAGCCCCAGCAGCCGCAGCACCAGCAGGCAGCGCGGCAGGTGGAAGCGGCTGGTCGCGGCGAAGACCGGCCCGGCATGGCCGCGCAGCAGCCGCCGGCAGGCGATGGCGGAGGACAGCGTATCGGTCCCCGTCGGCTCCTCGGTGATCTGCTCCCGCGGCACGCCGAGTTCGCCCAGCAGTGCCGCCATCACCGTGCTTTCCGCTTCGCCATGGCGCCCCTTGGCCCCGGTCGGGATGAAGACGGGCGCCTCCAGCCGGGCGCCGAGGCGGGCCGCCGCCTCCACCCGTCGCTGCAGGGTCGGGCTGGCGCTGCCATCCGGCCGTACCGCGGCGCCGAAGATGATGATGGCGGCCGTCACGGGGGCGCGGTGATCAGCAGGCGGTTCATCGCCTCCAGGCTTTTGCGCAGCAGCGCCAGGTCGCGCCAGAAGGCCTCCCGCGAGACGCCGTTCGCCGCCATCTCGTCGGCGATCTCGCCGAAGGACCTCCGCCCATCCACTCGTTGCAGAATGGCCCCGGCCAGCCGCGGCAGCGGCAGGTTCACCCGCAATCCGTCGAAGCTGACCGGGATGGTGCCGTCCCGCGGCAGCCCCTTGGCCAGCGCCGCGCCATCCATCTCCCGCAGCGTCGGCACCGCCGCCGGATCCTCCCAGGGCGGCGAAACCTCCGCATCCCCGGCGCGGACGCAGTAGACGATGTGGATGCCCATGTTGCCGGTGATGGCCTCGGCCAGCGCCGCCCGTTCCAGCGGGGACATGGCGGCGGTGCGGGCGCGCAGCCGCGGGTCCGCCAAGTAGCTGTCCGGGTCGTAGCGCACCGGCTCCACCCAGCAGGCGATCCGCAGCCCGGCCGCGGCCACCAGCGCCCCCAGCTCCGGCACGGTATAGGCCCGGTCGCGCGGGTTGAGCAGCAGGTCGTAGATCCCGGCATCGCCGCCGGAGATGTGATCGGTCAGCCAGGGATTGCGCTTCAGCCAGGCCGTCTCCGGCGCCTGCCGCCACAGCCGCCGCGCGGCATCGACCCGGGCGGCCGGGGCCTCGGTCGCCGGGGCCAGCAGCCGCAGCGCATCCTGCATCATGTAGACGCCGGTCCGGCCATGCGGCGCATAGACCATCAGCCCGAGCCCGCCGCCCGGCGCCAGCACCGAGACCAGCGACCGCAGCCCGGCCAGCGGGTCCGGCAGGTGGTGCAGCACGCCGCAGCAGTCGATGTAGTCGAAGGGGCCGAGGCCGGAGCCCTCGAGCTCGAGCAACGAGCCCTGCTCGAAGCGGATGTTCTCCAGCTTGCGCGCCGCCGCCCGCGCCGCCGCCACCTGCCGGGCGGCGGTGCTGCGGTCCAGCCAGGTGATGCTGCCGCCCCGCCCCGCCCAGGCCATCTGCTGCGCCAGCATCAGGGTGCCGTCCCCGGTGCCGCCGCCGGCGACCAACGCCCGGAGCGGCGTGGAGGCAGGCCGCCGGGCGCCGAAGATCCAGTGGTCGATCTCCCGCAGATGGCTCGGGCTGCCGATGATCAGCCGTTTCGCCTCCTCCCGCGGGTCGCGGGCGGGGTAGGGGAAGGCCTCGTACTGGGCGGCGAGGTGGCCATCGGCGGCATCGGTCATGGCCGGGTTGCATAAGGGGATGGCGCCGGGACGACCACCCCCATTGCTGGTGGCGCCCGGGGCTCGTATCTAGCGGCCATGCGCGTGCTTCCTCGCTTCGCCCTTCCCATCCTTCTCCTCATGGCTCCGGTTGCGCTCGCGCAACAGCAGCAGGCGCGCCCGCGCAAGCTGGGCGATTTCCAGTCCTGGATCGCCGCCACCTATGCGGAGGGCGGGCAGAAGGTCTGCTACGCCTTCACCAAGCCGACACGGAGCGAAGGCCCCAATCGCCAGGGCGTGCTGCTGACGGTCACCCACCGCCATACCGGGCGGGATACCGTCACCATGTCCGCCGGCTATGCCTATTCGCGCAATGCGGACGTGATGGCGACCATCAGCGCCAACGAGATGCTCTTCTACACCGCCGGCTCCACCGCCGCCGCGCGGGACGGCGCCGCCGTGGTGCGGGCCTTCCGCAGCGGCCGCGACGCGGTGCTGCGCGGCCCCGGCGCCAATGGCCGCGGCACGGTGACCGACAGCTTCTCCCTCGCCGGCTTCAGCCAGGCCTATGACGCCATCAGCAAGGAATGCCCGCCCGGCGATGAGCGATCTGACCGTCGCCGAGCGCGACCGGGTCCTCGCCAAGTCGGCGCTCTTCAACCCGCCCGAGGCGACGCTGCCCGACGGCCGCCGCGAGCTGGTCGGGCTGACGCGGGAGGAGCTGGTCGCCGAGCTGGCAACGCTGGGCGAGAAGCCCTTCCGCGCCAAGCAGCTCTGGCACTGGATCTACCACCAGGGCGTCACCGACTTCGCCCGCATGACCAGCATCGCCGGCCCGCTGCGGGACCGCCTGGCCGAACGCTTCGTGGTCGGCCGCCCCACCGCGGCCGAGGTCCAGACCAGCGCCGACGAGACCCGCAAATTCCTCTTCCGCTACCGCGACGGGCAGGAGGTGGAAACGGTCTATATCCCCGACCGCCACGCCGACCGCGGCGCCGTCTGCATCAGCACCCAGGTCGGCTGCACCCTGTCCTGCCGCTTCTGCCATACCGGCACCCAGAAGCTGGTCCGCAACCTCGGCGCCGCCGAGATCGTCGGCCAGTTCATGGCGGCGCGGGACAGCTACGGCGAATGGCCCAGCCCGAAGGACGACCAGCCGCGGCTGCTGTCCACCATCGTGGTCATGGGCATGGGCGAGCCGCTCTATAACTACGAGAATACCGCCAAGGCGCTGCGGATCATCATGGACGGGGAGGGCATCGGCCTGTCCCGCCGCCGCATCACGCTGTCCACCTCCGGCGTGGTGCCGATGATGGACCGCTGCGGCGAGGAGCTCGGCGTCAACCTCGCCGTCTCGCTGCATGCGGTGACGGACGAGCTGCGCAACGAGATCGTGCCGCTGAACCGGAAATACCCGATCGCCGAGCTGCTCGACGCCTGCCGCCGCTACCCCGGCGCCTCCAACGCCCGCCGCATCACCTTCGAATACGTCATGCTGCGCGGCGTGAACGACAGCGAGGCCGAGGCGCGGGAGCTGGTGCGGCTGCTGGCCGGCCTGCCGGCCAAGATCAACCTGATCCCCTTCAACCCCTGGCCCGGCAGTCCCTACCTGACCAGCACGCATGAGCAGACGGCGAAATTCGCCGCCATCCTCAACGATGCCGGCTATTCCAGCCCGATCCGCCGGCCGCGCGGGCGGGACATCTCGGCCGCCTGCGGGCAGCTGAAGACGGAAAGCGAGCGGAGCCGCAAGGCCGTCGCCTGACGCCCCGGCGTTCTCGCGCGCTGGTTGCCTTCCGGTAATCATTGGGCGATAGCGGTTGCATCGCTTCGCCTTGGATACGAGTCCCGGGCGCGGCCGCATCCGGGGGATTCTGCCATGCTTGCTGTCGTGTCGCGCACCATCGTGCTGCTCGCCGGATTGGCCTTGCCCGGATGGGGTTTGGCCGGGATGGCGCAGCCGGTGCGCCCCGGCCCGGCCGGCACCGCCTTCTACCAGGCACCCAGCCCGCTGCCGGCGGGGGAACGCGGCTCGGTCATCTGGGCCCGGCCGCTGGCCGCCGAGGCCTCCCTCGCCAGTGCCGCCCGCAATACCCTGGTCCTCTACCGCTCCACCGCCGCGGCCGGCGGCAGCACCGCCGTCTCCGGCACCGTCGCCATCCCGCCCGGCCAGCCGCCGGCCGGCGGCTGGCCGGTCATCACCTGGACCCATGGCACCACCGGCCTGGCGCCGGTCTGCGCACCGTCGCTGGATACCCCGACCGGGCCGGAGCACCCCTATCTCGCCGGCCTCCGCACCCTGCTCGATGGCTTCGTCGCCCGCGGCTATGCGGTGGTGGCGACCGACTACGAGGGCCTCGGCACGCCGGAGCCGCATCCCTTCCTGCAGGGCCGGACGAATGCCTGGAACGCGCTCGACATGCTGCGCGCCGCGCGGCAGGTCGAGCCCGGCCTCGGCACCCGCTACGCCGTGCTGGGGCATTCCCAGGGCGGCCATGCCGCGCTGTTCACCGGGGCGCTGGGGCCGGACTACCTGCCGGAGTTCACCCATGTCGGCACCCTGGCCTTCGCGCCCGGCTCGCAGATCATGGGCCGGCTGAATGCGGTGCGGCAGGCGGCGGATGTCGAGCTGTCGCTGCCCTACGTGCTCTACACCCTGCAATCCTATGCCGGCACCAACCGCGCCATCGACCTGACGCGGATGCTGGCGCCGACCGCGCTGGTGCATCTGCCGGACCTGCACGTGAGCTGCATGACCCATGCGCTGACCACCGGCTACTGGTCCACCGCCACGGCGAAGGACCAATTCCTGCCCGAGCCCGACGTCGCCGCCTTCGGCACCATGGCCGCCGCGAACGAGCCGGGCAGCCTGCGCATCGCCGCCCCCACCATGATCATGCAGGGCACCGCCGACAGGACCGTGCCGCCGGGCTGGACGGATAGCCTGGCCGGGCAGCTCTGCGCCAATGGCACCGGCCTCGCCTATCGGCCGGTCGCCGGGCGGGACCATAACGGCGTGATGGTCGGCGGGGCGGAGGAAGCCCATGCCTGGGTTGCCGCCCGCTTCGCCGGGGAAGCCGCGGCGAGCAACTGCGCCGCGCTGCCGAAGGCGGGCGGCTGAGCGCCTGTCGCGGCCGGTCCCGGATCGGCGCTCAGGCCTGGAGCGCCTGCGGCAGAGCAAGGCCGGCGAGGCGCGCGGTGGCGAGCAGGCGATCCAGGCCCTGGCCCTCCCGGGCCATGCTGGACAGGCCGGTCATCACCGTCACGACGTAGTCGGCCAGGCGCTCGGCCGTGTCCGGATGACTCGCGGCGACGAAACGGCGGATGGCCTCCTCGCCGGTGGCGGCCAGGGCGCGGGCGGCCTGCCGCGCCTCGGGGTCGTTGCAGCGCGCGCCCTCGATCACCAGGCAACCGGCGGCGGCCGGGGCGGTGCAGCCAGCGGCTGCCGGGTCGGCGACATAGCGGCGGGCGGCTTCTTCCAGCAGGGCGGCCAGGGCCTCGGCCACGGGACGGCCGGGCCGCAGGATTTCGGCCAGGGGGAGGGCGTCGGCGGCGCTGTAGCGGCCGAGGATGCGGGCATAGAGGCCGGCCTTGCTGCCGAAGGCGGCATAGAAGCTGGGCGGGTTGATGCCGAGCGCCGCGGTGAGGTCGGCGACGCTGACCGCGTCATAGCCGCGCGCATGGAAAAGCTGCTGGGCGGTGGCGACGGCCTGGTCCGGGTCGAAGCCCCGGGGGCGGCCCCGGGGGCGGCCCCGGGGGCGAGGTGAATTTGTAGTCATTGATACAAAATGCCTTGACGGGCCCTTCAGAGGATTTATGTAGCGCTTACTACGTTGAACCTCAAGGAGGGTCTCATGGCCAGTTTTCAGAACAAGTCCGTTCTCGTGCTCGGCGGCAGCCGCGGGATCGGGGCGGCGATCGTGCGACGCTTCGCAGGGGAGGGCGCGGCGGTGACCTTCACCTATGCCGGCTCACGCGAGGCGGCGGAGCGGCTGGCGACCGAGACCGGCGCCACCGCGGCGCTGACGGACAGCGCCGACCGCGATGCGGTGATCGCGCGGGTGCGGGGCAGCGGGCCGCTCGATGTGCTGGTGGTGAATGCCGGCGTCGTCGTCTTCGGCGACCCGCTGGAGCAGGACCCGGACGCAGTGGACCGGCTGATCCGCATCAACGTCGCCGCGCCCTACCACGCGGCGGTGGAGGCGGCGCGGCGGATGCCGGAAGGCGGGCGGATCATCGTCATCGGCTCGGTCAACGGCGACCGCGTCTCCTTCCCCGGCGTCTCGGCCTATGCGATGAGCAAGTCGGCGTTGCAGGGCATGGCGCGCGGGTTGGCGCGGGACTTCGGGCCGCGCGGGATCACGGTGAACATCGTGCAGCCCGGGCCGATCGACACCGACATGAACCCGGCGGATGGGCCGTTCAAGGAATTGGTCTACCCCGCCATGGCCTTCAAGCGGCATGGGCGGCCGGAGGACGTGGCGGGCATGGTGGCCTGGCTGGCGGGACCCGAGGCGGGCTTCGTGACCGGGGCGATGCACACGATCGACGGCGGCTTCGGCGCCTGATCCGGCGCAGCGTCTTGCGTGCAACGCCCCATTCCTGAGGAGGCTTCATCATGTCCACCAACGACCCGGCAGCGCCGGAGCCGGATTTCGACCATCTCCTTCGCGCGAACCTCGAGCGCGTCTTCAACGAGCGCGATCCCGCCCGCCGCGCCGCGGCCCTGGAGGCGCTCTACGTCGCCGATCCCGTGATGTACGAGCCCACCGGCATCGTGACGGGCCGCGCGGCGATCTCCGAGGTCGCGGGGCGCCTGCTGGAGCAATTCGGACCTGCCTTCGTCTTCCACGCGGATGGCGTGGCGGTCGGCCACCACGGCCTCGGCACCCTGCGCTGGCACGCGGGTCCGGGCGAGGCGGTTGCCGTGACCGGCACCGACGCGGCGCAGGTCGTGGATGGCCGGATCTCCCGCCTTTGGGTCCTGCTCGACCCGCCGGCGGGGTGACCGCGGGCTCCCCCCGCTTCCCGGATCGGCGCCGGGCGACCAGAGTGGCGGCCCGCCTGCTCCCGTCACCTCCGGAGGCCGTCCCATTCTCACCCTCGATCCGCCGCCCAAGGTCATCACCTTCGACTGCTACGGCACCCTGGTCCGCTGGCATGATGCCGTGCGGCAGGCGGCCGGCGCGATCCTGGCCCGGCATCTGCAGGCGGAGGTCCCGCCCGACCGCGCCGCCGCCCTGGCCGACCGGCTGCGGGCGCTGGCCTCGGAGCACCAGCAGCGGCCGCCCTTCCAGGACTACCGGCCGATCCTCCGGGCCAGCCTGACCCAGGCGCTGGCCGAAGCCGGCCACGCCGCCACGGCAGCAGACCAGGACACCCTGGTCTCGATCCTCGGCAGGATCGCGCCCCATCCCGATGCGCCCGCCGCGCTCGCCCGGCTGCGCGAGCGCTACCGGATCGCCATCATCAGCAATACCGACGACGCCCTCATCGCCGGAACCGTGGCGGCGATCGGCACGCCGGTGGACTTCGTCGTCACCGCCCAGCAGGCCCGGGCCTACAAGCCGGACCACCGCCTGTTCCTCCATGCCTATGCCAGCATGGGGGTGACGCAGGACGAGACGATCCATGTGGGGATGGGCCAGTTCACCGACCTGAAGGTCTGCCGCGAGCTCGGCATCCGCTCGGTCTGGATCGACCGGGACGGCGAGGCCCTCGACCCCGCCTGGCAGCCGGATGCCGTGCTGAAGGACCTCGCCGGGCTGCCGGCGTTGCTGCTCCCCGCCTGAACGCCGCTACTCCGCCGTCGCGCCGCTCTCCTGCACCACCTTGGTCCAGAGCGCGATCTCGCTCGTCAGGTATTTCGTGTAGTCCTCCGGGCTGCCGCCCGTCGGCCGCGCGCCCTGCGCCGCCAGCTTGGCCCGCACATCGGGGTCGGCCAGCGCCACGCCCGCCGCCGCATTCATCCGCGCGGTCGCCGCCGCCGGCGCCTTGGCCGGCGCCAGGATGCCCTGCCAGGCCCCGACATCGAAGCCCGCCGGCATCAGCCCGGCCTCGGCCATGGCCGGCACCTCCGGCAGCAGCGGCGTCCGCTCCGCGCTGCTGACCGCGATCGCCCGCACCCGGTTGTCCTGAATCAACGGCAGCGCCGTCACCACCGTATCGCTGGTGAACTGCACGTTGCCGGCGGCGGTATCGGTCAGCGCCGCCGCCGTGCCGCGATAGGGCACGTGCACCGCATCGCCGCCGATGTGCCGCAGCACCAGGAAGGTGACGAGGTGCGAGATATTGCCGACCCCGCCCGAGGAATAGCTGAACTTGCCCGAATTGGCCTTCACCCAGGCGATGAACTCGGCCGGCGTTCGCGGCGGCAGGCCTGGGTTCACCACCAGCGCCAGCGGGGAGGCGGCGGTGAGGGAGACGGGCGTCAGGTCGCGCAGCAGGTCGTAGGGCAGCGTCCTGTACAGCGCCCGGCTGATGGCGATGGAGGAGGTGTTGTACAGGTAGGTATAGCCATCCGGCTCGGCCTTCGCGACCGCCTCGGCGGCGATATTGCCATTCGCCCCGCCGCGGTTCTCGACGATGATCGGCTGGCCCAGGTCGCGGCCCATGCGCTCGGCCAGGATGCGCGCCACCACGTCGGTCGGCCCGCCCGGCGGGAAGGCGACCACCAGGCGGATCGGCCGGCTGGGGAAGCTGCCCTGCGCCAAGGCCCGGGGCGCCAGGGCCGGGGCGGCAAGCGTGGCGGCGCCCAGCGCCAGCAGGGTGCGGCGGTCGATCATTCTGCGTTCTCTCCCGGCAGCCCGGCGAGCAGCCGGGTCACGTCGTAGTCCATTACCGCCTCGCCATGCTGGTTGGCCACCCGCACCGCGCAGGCAACGACGGCCCGGCCGCCGCGCGAGGTCGGGCGCACCGCTGTCACCGCCACCTCGGCGCCGATGGTATCGCCGACCCGCACCGGCGCCTTCGGCCGGATATGGGTCTCGAGCAAGGCCAGCCCGGTGCCATGCACCATGCCCCGCAGCAGCATCCCCTCGATCAGCGCATGGGTCAGCGCCGCCGGCACCGGCCGCGCCCCGAGCGCGCCGGCATGGGTCGCATCGACAAACAGCGGCTCCTGCATCCCGGTCAGGGCGACGAAACCCATCAGGTCATGTTCGGTCACGGTGCGGCCGAAGCTGCGGAAGCGCTGGCCCACGGCCAATTGCTGCCAGTACAGCCCGAGGCCGAGCAGGGGCGGGGTCGGGTCCGGCATGGGCGTCTCCTTATGCTGCGCAGGCTCCTCGGCGCCGTGGGGCCTGTCAACGCGCCGCCATGGCTTGACGCACCGCAGCATGCGGTTCCCTATCGGGCACCGATGATTCCCATCCCCCTTTTCGCCCTGGCCGGATTCACCACCGGCTCCGGGATGCGCATGCTGGACCCGCTGCTGCCGCTGATCGCGGCCGGGCTCGGCGTCACCGTCTCCCAGGCGACCGCCGTCATCGCCGGCTTCGTCCTGCCCTATGGGCTGGTGCAGCTGGTCGCCGGGCCGCTGGGCGACCGGCTGGGCAAGGTGCGGATCGCCTGCTTCGCGGTGCTGCTCTACGGGCTCGGCCTGCTCGGCAGCGGCTTCGCCACCGGGCTGCCGACCCTGGTGCTGCTGCGCGCCTGGTCCGGCTGCTTCGCCGGCGCCGTCATCCCGCTGCTGATGGCGCATATCGCCGACAGCGTGCCCTATGCCGAGCGCCAGGTGGCGATCAGCCGCTTCCTTACCGGCATGGTCATGGCCCAGCTCATCACCGGCCCGGTCTGCGGCGTGGTGGCGGAGGCGGCGGGCTGGCGCATGCCCTTCCTGCTGCTCGGCGCCCTGGCGCTCGGCGTCGGCGGCATCCTCGCCTGGAAGCTCGGCGGCAACCTTTGGCGCCGCCCGGCGGATGCCGCCGCCGGCCGCGGCATGGCCGCCTATGTGGACCTGCTGCACCGGCCGATCGGTCGCTGGATGATGGGCGTCGCCTTCCTCGACGGCTTCCTGCTGTTCGGCGGCGCCTTCCCCTTCGTCGGCTCCTTCCTCATCGAGGAATTCGGCCGCAACGCCGCGCAGTCCGGGCTGGTGGTGGCCGGCTTCGGCATCGGCGCCTTCGCCTATACCCGCGGCGCCCGCGCCCTGTTGCGCCGCTTCGGGGAGGGTGGGCTGCTGGCGATCGGCGGGCTCGGCTGCGCCGGCTGCCTCGCGGTGCTGGCACTGGCCACCGGCTGGCCGATGGTGGCGGCGGTGCAGGTGGTGCTCGGCCTTGGCTTCTACATGTTCCACGGCGTGCTGCAGACCCGGGCAACCGAGGCCCTGCCGGAAGCCCGCGGCACCGCCGTCGGCGCCTTCGCCCTGGCGCTTTTCCTCGGCCAGAGCGCAGGATCGCTGGCCTTCGGGCTGGGGCTGGCATTCATCGGCTATCGCGGGGACTTCGCCCTGGCGGCGTTCGGCGTGCTGGCCCTGACGGTCTATGCGAGACGGGGAGTGCGGGGATGACGGAGCTGTACCTCGAGGATTTCACCGCCGGCCAGGTCTTCCACTCGGACCGCCTGCGGGTGACGGCGGAGGCGATCATCGCCTATGCCGCCGAGTTCGACCCGCAGCCCTTCCACCTGGACGACGCCGCGGCGCGCGGCACCATGTTCGGCGGGCTGGCGGCCAGCGGCTGGCACACCGCCGCGCTGACCATGAAGCTGCTGGTCGGCAGCGACTTCCGCCCCAAGGGGGGCATCATCGGCGGTGGGATGGAGGAGCTGCGCTGGCCCCGCCCGCTGCGCCCGGGCGACGAGATCCGCGTCGAGATCGAGGTGCTGGAGGTGCGCCCCAGCAAGAGCCGGCCGCAGCAGGGCATGCTGCGGGTCCGCTGCACCACCTTCAACCAGGATGATCAGCCGGTGCAGGTCATCCTGCCGAACCTGGTGGTGCCGCGGCGGCCGGCCGAATGACGCTTGTCAGGCGGCCGAGGATTTCTTCGCATCCTGCCAGGCCCGCAGGATCGCATTGACCCGGGTCTGCCAGCCGCGCCCGCTGGCGCGTAACTGGTCCACCAGATCGGCATCCAGCCGGATGCTGACGGCCACCTTGGGCCGGGGCATGACGGCTTCGGCCCGCGCGTGCCAATCCTCGGGCATGTCGTCCCAGTCGGGATCATTGGCGATGGCACGTTCGAGCACCTCCTCCGACTGGCCCAGGATCCGGGCGGCGTCAGTGCGACTTTGGCCACGCTGCGCCAGGGCGCGCAGTTCATCCGCCGAATAACGCTTGGTGCTGCCGCCGCTCATTTGTCCTGGCCCTCCGAAGGGAAATTACGCGGGTCACGCCATTCCGCACCGTGCCGATGACGGTGGCATGGATGCCCTGGATGAAACCGGTGGCGAGAAACCGCTGCTCCCCATCCGGCCCCGGATTGGCGCCGGCCCTGATGTTGTCGCCGGCGAACAGCTCCCACACATCGATGAAGTCGAAGCCATGCTTGTCGATATTCGCGAGCCGCTTCCGCTCATCCCACTCGAACTCCATGCCGGACTCCGAGCGGGATGGGCACTCATTGTATATACATTTTGTGGGGCCGATTCAAGTGCCTAGCCCGGCTCTGCCAGCATGCTCACATGCGCCGCCACCACCTTCCATCCGGCCTCGGTCCGCACCCAGCTCTGGCTCTGCCGCCCGCGCCGGCCGTTGCCGAGCAGCACGTATTCGGTATTCGCCGTGGCGAAGTCGCGGCCGAAGGTGGTGATGATGGTCTTCTCCAGCCGCCGCGCGCGGGAGGCATGCTGCGCCGGCGTCCGCCCCGCCCGGAAGGCGGCGATGGCGGCATGGCCATACAGGTTCTCCCCCACGCCGTAGCGGAGCGTCAGCGGATGATCCCAGAAGCTGTCGTCCAGCACCGCCACGTCGTTGGCATCCAGCCCGGCGTCGTAGCGCTCGAAGGCGGCCCGGACCTCGGCCACCACCTCGGGGATGTTCAGCTCCAGCATCGTCATGCCTCCAGCGCCCGGGCGATCGCGACAAGCCGCTCATCCCCGCCGCGCCAGGCGATGATCGACAAGCCGATCGGCTTCCCGAACATCTCCCCCAGCGGCAGGTTCAGCTGCGGCAGTCCCGCATGCCCGGCGAAGGAGGTCAGCAGCCCCAGCCGGTCCGAGTAGGCATCGATCATGTGGAGCGGCATATCCGCCCGCGGCGCGGTATAGGGCGTCGTCGGCATGCAGAGGATCGCACCACCCTCCAGCAGCACCCGCGCCCGCTCACGCACCCTCTCCCGCACCACCTGCGCCACCGCCGTCTGCGCCGGGGTGATGGCCGAAGCCGCCGCTAGGTTGCGGCCGACGTTGAAGGCGAAGCAGGGATTCACCGCGTCGATCCAGGGCTGGAAGGTCTTCCAGGTCTCGCCCCGCTGCAGCACCCCGCGCTGGTCCATCCAGGCCGCCAGCTCCCCCTGGCCGAGCGACATCCGCACTGGCTCGCCGCCCAGCACCGCCGCCACCCGGGCGACGGCCGGGCGCAGCGCCTCGGCGACGCCGGCATCGCAGACCTCGAAACAGTCCTCCGCCAGCAGCAGCCTGGCCGGCGCCACCTCGGGGATGGGCACGCCCAGCATCACCTCGGCCACCCGGGCGAAGGTCGCGGCATCGCGGGCGAACCAGCCCGGCGTGTCGAAGCTCGGCGATTGCGTCACGCCGCCGGCGAAGGAGATCCGACCATGCGTCGGCCGCAGCCCATACAGGCCGCAGAGGCTCGCCGGCACCCGCACCGAGCCGCCGCTATCCGTCCCCAGCGCCGTATCGCACAGCCCGCCCGCGACCGCCGCGGCCGAGCCGGAGGAGGATCCCCCCGGCATGCAGCCCGGCGCGCGGGGATTATCCGGCGTGCCGTAGAACTGGTGGAAGCCGAGGATGCCGAGCGAGATCTCGCAGGATATGGTCTTGCCGATCAGCTCCGCCCCGGCGTCCAGCAAGGCGCCGACCGCCCAGCTATGCCTGGTCGGCACCGGATGCGTCCGCCCCCAGTCCGGGTTGCCGCCGCCGGTCACATGCCCCGCCACGTCGAACAGGTCCTTCGCCGCGAAGGTCAGCCCGCTCAGCGGCCCGCCCGGCCTGCCCGCGATCCGCACCGATGTGCCCGGCACGAAGGCGCCGAAGTCTTCCCGCATCGCATTGTCTCCCTGGGGCGCCGTTGCACCGGCCAGACCCGCCTCGCATACTCCGTGCAGGGATGATGCCAGCCGGGGACGCGGCGCCAAGCTGAAACACCGGAGAGGCGCATGAAGGTCTGTATCTACGGCGCCGGCGCGGTCGGCTGCACCCTCGCCGGGCGGCTGCAGCGCGGCGGCGCGGAGGTGTCCGTCGTCGCCCGCGGCGCCAACCTTGCCGCCATCCGCGCCAAGGGCATCACGGTCGAGACGCCGGCGCGGCGTTGGCAATCGCCCGTCACGGTCTCGGACGATCCTGGCACGCTCGGCCCGCAGGATGCGGTGATCGTCGCGGTCAAGGCCCCGGCGCTCGGCGCCATCGCGCCCGGGCTTGCGCAGTTGCTGGGCAGGGACACGCCGGTTGCCTTCGTCATGAACGGCATCCCCTGGTGGTACTTCGCCCATCACGGCGGCCCGATGGACGGCCGCCGCCTGCCGAAGATCGACCCCGGCGATGCGATGTGGACCACCGTCGGCCCCGACCGGGCGCTGGGCGGCGTCATCCTCGCCTCCTGCGACCTCGTCGCGCCGGGCGAGGTGCATGTGGAGACGCCGAAATCCACCCTCTACCTCGGCGAGCCCGCCGGCGGCACCGCCCGGGCCGAGGCCCTGGCCGCCCTGCTGCGCGACGACGACTTCACCGTGAATGCCGTCGCCGACATCCGCCAGGCGATCTGGGCCAAGCTGCAGATGAACCTCTGCTCCGGCCTCTTCGGCTGCCTCTCCAACGGCGCGCCGAGCGCCACCTTCCACATCCCCGCCGTCGCCGATGCGGTGCGCAAGGTGGCGGCGGAGGCCGGCGCCATCGCCGCCGCCATGGGCCACCCGACGCAGTTCGACGCCGAGGCCAACATCGCCCGGGCGACGAAGCAGCGGCATCGCTCCAGCATCGTGCAGGACCTCGACGCCGGGCGGCCGATGGAATTCCACCCGACCTTCGGCACGCCGCAGGAATTCGGCCAGGCGATGGGCGTGCCGACCCCGACGATGGACCTGCTGATCGCCCTGGTGGAAGCCCGGGCCCGCGCCGCAGGCGCATTCCCTGAAGGAACGCCCGCATGACCCAGCGCCGGATGCACCTCGTCGCCTACCTCAAGACTGGCCCGACCGCCAACCACCCCGGCGCCTGGCGCCACCCGGAAGCCGACCTCCACGACATCCTGGAGCCTTCCCGCTACGAGCATATCGCCCGCGTGCTGGAAGCCGCCTGCTTCGATGCCTGCTTCTTCGCCGATACCTTCGGCCTGCCCGATATCCACGGCGGCAATTTCGATGCCTACCTGAAGCGCGGCGGCCAGATCAGCTACCTCGACCCGCTGATGATCCTGCCGCAGATGGCGCGGGTGACGCGGCACCTCGGCCTCGGCGCCACGCTCTCGACCACTTTCATGAACCCCTACTACCTCGCCCGCACCATGGCCTCACTGGACATCGTGACCAAGGGCCGCGCCGCCTGGAACGTGGTGACCTCCGCCACCGACCTCGAAGCCCGCAACTTCGGCATGGACGGCATCCCGCCCAAGGACCAGCGCTACGACCGCGGCGACGAGGTCCTGCAGGCCTGCAACGCGCTGTGGGACAGCTGGGAGGAGGGCGCCTTCGTCATGGACCGGGAGAAGGGCGTCTTCATCGACCCCGCCAAGGTCCGCTACACCGACTTCGAGGGCGACTGGGTCCGCACCCGCGGCCCGCTGTCGATCCCGCGCAGCCCGCAGGGCCGGCCGGTCTTCCTCCAGGCCGGCGCCTCCGCGCGCGGCCGCGAATTCGCCGCGCGCTGGGCGGAGATGATCTTCTGCACGCCGCACAGCAAGGCCGATACCATCGCCTTCCACGACGACATCAAGGCGCGCCTGGCGACCTACGGCCGGCCGCCGGAGGCCTGCAAGGTGCTGCCCTCCTTCGCCGTGGTGGTCGGCGAGACGGAGGCGATCGCCCAGGAGAAATACGCCTATCTGCAGTCGCTGATCGACCCCGAGGCGCAGCGCATGCTGAATTCCAGCCTGATCGGCGCCGACCTCACCCGGCACCAGACCGCCGAGGAGGTCGCCAGGGCCCAGGGCAACCAGGGCATCTCCGGCTCCCACGACCGGGTGCTGCAGCTGATGGCGCAGGAGAAGCTCAGCTTCGCCGAGGCCGCCAGCAAGCCGCGCGGGCTGCTGGTCGGCACCGGGGAGAGCATCGCCGACCAGCTGGAGGACTACTTCACCGCCGGCGCCTGCGACGGCTTCATCATCTGGCCGACGGTCTTCCCCCGCATGTTCGAGGATTTCTGCCGCCACGTGGTGCCGGTGCTGCAGCGGCGCGGGCTCTATCGCACGGCATACCAGGGCCGCACCCTGCGGGAGAACCTCCAGCACCCCTGACGCCGAACCGCAGCCGCGCGTAATACGTTACGTATGCGGATTTGGTTCCCGGGAGCCGGCGAAATCACGTTGGTTCTGTGCCGTATAACGCTGCACTCACGCCCCCTGCGCTCCACTCGTCGCCGAGGCACCCAGCAACGTGGTGCCGAACCCGACGAAGGAGATCCGAGATGTCCCGTTCCATCCTGTTTGTCGAAGACGATATCGCGCTTCGCGCCACCCTGGCGGAACACTTCGCCCATGATGGCGAGTTCACCGCCCAGGAAGCCGGCAGCGCCGCCGATGCCGAAGCCCTGCTGAGCGCCGGCCAGACCCGCTACGATGCCATCCTGCTCGACGTCGGCCTGCCGGATGCGGATGGCCGGGACTTCTGCGCCCATCTCCGCCGCCAGGGCCACCGGCTGCCCGTCATCATGCTCACCGGCGCCGGTGGCGAGGAGGACGTGATCCGCGGCCTCGATTCCGGGGCCAGCGACTACATCGCCAAGCCGGTCCAGCCGGCCGTGGTGCTGGCCCGGCTCCGCGCCCAGCTCCGCGCCTTCGACCACTCGGAACATGCGGTCTTCGACATCGGGCCCTACAAGTTCCGCCCCAGCGCCCGGCTGCTGGTGGACCCGCGGCGCAACCGCAAGATCCGCCTGACCGACAAGGAAGCCAGCATCCTCCGCTTCCTCTACCGGGCCGGGCCCGCGGGCGTGTCGCGGAAGGTGCTGCTGAACGAGGTCTGGGGCTATAGCCAGCTCGTGAATACCCATACGCTGGAGACGCATGTCTACCGGCTGCGGCAGAAGATCGAGGCCGATCCGGGGGAGCCGAAGCTGCTGCGGATGCAGCCCGGCGGCTATGTCCTGCGGCCTGAGCCCCCCCTGGCCGTCGAGGCCTGAGTGGGGGGCCTCAAGCCGGGCCCGCCGTTACCGCCGCGCTTCGATCGCGTCCCAGATCGCCTTCTCCAGGTGGACGCCATCGAAGCGCGCGATCTCCTGCAGCCCGGTCGGCGAGGTCACGTTGATCTCGGTCAGGTAGTCGCCGATCACGTCGATGCCGACGAAGATCATGCCCCGCGCCTTCAGCTCCGGCCCGATGCGGGCGCAGATCTGCTTCTCCCGCTCGGTCAGGGTGGTCGCTTCCGGGCGGCCGCCGACATGCATGTTGCTGCGCGCCTCGCCCGCCGCCGGCACCCGGTTGAGGGCGCCCATCGGCACGCCGTCGACCAGGATGATGCGCTTGTCGCCCAGGCGGACTTCCGGGACGTAGCGCTGCACCATCAGCGGCTCGCGCGATTTCTCGGTGAACATCTCGATCAGCGAGTTCAGGTTGGAATCGCCGGGCTTGATGTGGAAGACGCCGGCGCCGCCGTTGCCGAACAGCGGCTTGACGATGATGTCCTGGTGCTTCTCCCGGAATTTCAGGATCTGCCGCCGGTCGGCGGTCACCAGCGTCTCCGGCATCAGCTCGGGGAAGTGCAGGACGAAGAGCTTCTCCGGCGCGTTGCGCACGCTGGCCGGGTCGTTCACCACCAGGGTCTTGGGGTGGATATGCTCCAGCAGATGCGTCGCGGTGATATAGGCCATGTCGAAGGGCGGGTCCTGCCGCATCAGCACGACATCCATCGTGGCCAGGTCCAGCTCCTCCGGCGGGCCGAAGGCGTAGTGGGCGCCGTATTTGCGCTCCACCGTCACCGGCTCGGCCTGGGCGACCACCCGGCCGGCGGTCAGCGCCAGGTCGCGCACGTGGTAGTGCCACAGGCTGTGCCCACGCGTCTGGGCTTCCAGCATCAGGGCGAAGGTGCTGTCCGCATCGATGTTGATGCCGGCAATCGGGTCCATCTGGACCGCCACCCGCAAGGCGCGCGCCATGGTCGTCTTCCCCATCGGTTCGGCTGCCTCCGTGCCCCGAACCGCGGCAAAACGCCAGCCCCCCCCCAGTTCAGGCCCCCCTTAGTTCAACCGGTGCCGCAACTCCTCGACCACCAGGCGCGCCCGCTGCGCCGCCGGCCCGGTCGGGTCCAGCTCCAGCGATTTCTCCATGCAGGCCAGGGCGGCGCCGATCCGGTCCAGCCGCTGGTTCATCAGCCCGGTCTCCCGCCAGAGCCCGGCCTGGCCCGGCGCCAGCCGCAGCATGTCCTCGGCCGCCGCCAGGGCGCCCGGCAGGTCCTGCGCCCGCAGCCGGCGCAGCTTCAGGTTGTTCTGCAGCCGCAGCAGCACGGCGCGCTTTTCCATCAGCCGCACCAGTCCCGGGCGCAGCTCGGCCTTCTCGCCCTCGATCCGCTTGATCAGCCCGCGCAGGTCCGTCGCCTGCAACCCGGTGCCGCCGGCGAAGACATCGATCAGCGCCTGGCCCCGGCCGCCTTCCACCGCCAGCAGGAAATGGCCGGGGAAATCGACGCCATGCGCCGCCCAGCCGGCCGCCTCCGCCGCATGCAGCCAGATGATGCCGAGCGCCACGGGCAGGCCGCGCCGGCGCTCGACCACCCGGATCAGGTTGGCATTGTCCGGGTCCTCGTAGTTCTCGGTATCGCCGGCATAGCCGAAGCGGCCATGGATCACCTCGGCCAGCACCAGCCGCCGCCGTTCCGCATCGCCGGCATCCGCCACCGGATCGGCCGCCGCGGCGGCGACCATGGCCTGGGCCAGTTCGGACAGGGCGAGGGAGGCCGCCCGCCAATCCGCCTCCGGCTGGTCGATCCGGGCGAACTGCAGGGCGACGGCCCCGAGCTCGATCTCCGCATCGGGCAATTGCCCGGCAGCCGCCAGCGCGGCCCGGGCGTCATCCTGGGGATTGGAAGCCATGGTTCACTCTCGCCGCGGCATCGCTGCACTGCAAGACAAAGCGGGTCAAGACGAAGCGGGGCCTCAGCCGGCCGCGGGGACCATCCGCCCCAGGCGCCGCCCGCCGAAGAGGTGGACATGGAAATGCGCCACCTCCTGCCCGGCATCCTCCCCCATGTTGGACAGGATGCGGTAGCCGCGCTCCTCCAGCCCCAGATCCCGGGCCACCTGGGCCACCAGCCGCCAGAAGCCGGCGATGGCCGCCTCCGGCGCCGCGGCGTGGAAATCCGCCGCGCTCACCCAGGGGCCCTTGGGGATCACCAGCACATGCACCGGCGCCTGCGGGGCGATGTCGTGGAAGGCCAGCGCGTGGTCGTCCTCGGCCACCCGCTTGCAGGGGATCTCGCCGCGCAGGATGCGGGCGAAGATATTGCCGGGGTCATAGGGCGGCTTGCCGGAGACGGACATGGCGGGCTCCCTCCTCGATGGTTACGCCAGCTTGGTGGTGCGGGCGGCGCGGACGATGCCCTTGGGCCGGGCCGCCTTCTCGGCGATGCCGCTGATGCCCTCGCGCCGGCGCAACTCGGCCCAGACCTCATCCGGCCGGATGCCGGCATCCACCCAGACCACCATCAGGTGGTACAGCAGATCGGCCGATTCCAGGATGGTTTCGGCCCGGTGCCCCAGCGTCGCCTCGATGACGCATTCCACCGCTTCCTCGCCCAGCTTCTGCGCCACCTTGGCGGTGCCGCGCCCGAGCAGCCGGGCGGAATGGGACTGCGCCGCGTCGCCGGCCAGCCGCCGGCTCTCGACGGTCGCCCAGAGCCGGTCGAGCACCGTCGCATCGCCCTCGCTGAGGACCGACAGCGGGGCGAGGTGGCGGGCCTCCGCCTTGCGCACGGCCTTGGGCGGCTTCACCGGCTTCACCGGCAGGCCGGCCGGCACCGGCACCCCCAGCTTCTTCGCCAGCTTCGGCTTGGCCGATTTCGGCTTGCCGGCGGCGGGGGTCTTGGTCGCCGCCTTGAGGGCGGCCTTGGTCGTAGGCTTCTTCTTGGTGGTCTTCGCCATGCTCAGGCGGTCTCCGCTTCGGCCCACGGGTCTGCAATGGGGGGGGCTGCGATGGGGCGGACCGGCAGCCCGGCCGCGGCCAGCGCCGCCTTGGCATCGGCGATCCGGAATTCCCCGTAATGGAAGACGCTCGCGGCCAGCAGGCCGGTGGCCCCGACCCGGGCGCCTTCGACGAAATGCGCCATGGTGCCGACGCCGCCCGAGGCGATGATCGGCACCGGCACCGCCGCCCGCACCGCCCGCAGCAGGTCGAGGTCGAAGCCGGATTTGGTGCCGTCCCGGTCCATGCTGGTCAGCAGAATCTCGCCGGCGCCGGCGGCGGCCATGCGCTGCGCCCAGCCGATGGCATCGATGCCGGTGCCGCGCCGCCCGCCATGGGTGAAGACCTCCCACCGGCCGGGGCCGACCTGCCGCGCATCCACCGCGACCACGATCGCCTGGCTGCCGAAGGCCTCCGCCGCGCGGGAGACGAATTCGGGCTCCGCCACCGCGGCGCTGTTGATGCTGGCCTTGTCGGCACCCGCGAGCAGCAGCCGGCGGATATCCTCCACGCTGCGGATGCCACCCCCCACGGTCAGCGGGATGAAGACCTCCTCGGCGGTGCGGGCGATGACGTCGTACATGCTGTCGCGGTTCTCGTGCGTCGCGCCGATGTCGAGGAAGGTGACCTCGTCGGCGCCCTCCCGGTCATAGGTGCGGGCCTGTTCCACCGGGTCGCCGGCATCGCGCAGCGCCAGGAAGTTGACGCCCTTGACCACGCGGCCGTCCTTCACGTCCAGGCAGGGAATGACGCGGAGAGCAAGCACGGGGCGGCGTCCTTCGGTCCATGGGTGGGGGGCGGCGAGGTTCGGGCGGCGACGGCGGTTTCGCGGGGCCTTCGCATGGCGAAGAAGCGATACCGGGTCAAGCACCGATGCTGACCCTGGCGGCTTCGCCTGCAACCGCAGGGTCGGGACAGGATTGTCTAAAATAATAACAAACTCGAAACTATTTAGAAAACGCGAGGAACGGTTTTGTGAGGTGAACCATTTCGGCCACAACCGCACGAAGTCATTCAGGCATTAACCATATTTCCTTGACCGCAACAGCAAAGCCTTGCAACCTGACCGCGCAAACATACGCGCTGTGTAACGGGTAAGGTTTTCAACAGCCGTATGGTTCAGCCCAAAGGGAATGGTCGATTGTCGGCCCATAGATGGAATTGAGCATGACTTTCTCAAGTTCCATGCTGAGAGCTTCGGGTCCGACTGACTGTACTGCGAAACCATTCCAGCAAACCGCGCCTCACGCCGGTGATGCGCCGCCGCCTTGGCGGTCAGGGAACCGCCATGACGAAGCATACGGTGGCTGAAACCCTGCGGGAGGCGGTGGCGGTCACAAGGCTGGCGCACCATGGCCTGACACTGAACGAGCAGACCCTGGAAAGCTTTTCCGACGGGGTCGCCATCGCCGATATCAGCCTGCCCGATACGCCGGTCATCTACGTGAACAGCGCCATCGGGCGCATCACCGGCTACGACGTCGCCGAACTGCTCGGCCACAACTGCCGCTTCCTGCAGGGGACCGATCGCCAGCAGCCGGAAATCCGCCAGATGGCGGCCGCCATCCGGGAACGGCGCGACATCGACGTGGTGCTGCGGAACTACCGCAAGGACGGGACCCTGTTCTGGAACGAGCTGCGGCTGCGGCCGCTGCGCGATACCGCGGGCGACGTGCGCCACTACCTGGCCGTCATGCGGGACGTCACCGCCAGCCGGGAACTGACCGACCAGCTCCACCGCGTCACCACCTTCGACGAGCTGACCGGGCTGCTGACGCGGCGCGGCTTCCTCGCCGGGCTGGACGAGGCCCGGCACGACACGGACATGGTCGTGCTCTGCTGCGACACCGACCAGCTGCGCGACGTGAACGGCACCTATGGCCGCAGTGCCGGCGACGCCGTGCTGTGCGAGCTGGCCAACCGGCTGCGCGTGGCGCCCGAGGTCGTGGTCGCCGCACGCTTGGCCGCCGGGCAATTCGCCCTGGCGCTGCGGCTGCCGCCGGTGCCCGATGCCGCCGCCAGCGTCGCCCATCTGCGTGCCCGGATCCTGCGGCCCTTCACCCTGCCCGGAATCACCGTCGCCCTGACCGTGACCCTCGGCTGGACCTGCACCACCGCCCGCCGGGAAACCACGGCGGAAACCCTGCTGATCCGTGCCGAGACCGCGCTCTATGCCGCCAAATCCGCCGGCCGCGGCGAGACCCGTGCCTATGACCCGGCGATCGAGCGCGAGTCCCGCCGCCGCCTGCGGCTGACCGCCGAGCTGCGCACCGCGCTGACCAACGACGAGCTGGCGCTGCACTACCAGCCGAAGGTCGAGATTGCGACCGGCCGCATCATCGGCATGGAGGCCCTGCTGCGCTGGCACCATCCGGTCTTCGGCCTGCAGGCGCCGGACCGCTTCCTCGATGTCGCGGAGGAAAGCGGCCTCATCATCGACATCGGCGCTTGGGCCCTGGCC
This sequence comes from Belnapia sp. AC561, assembly GCF_979252845.1. NCBI lineage: Bacteria > Pseudomonadati > Pseudomonadota > Alphaproteobacteria > Acetobacterales > Roseomonadaceae > Belnapia > Belnapia sp. AC561. Next base: position 46,424 of record NZ_CEEDBP010000015.1, on the reverse strand, counting down.
GAGGCCTGCCGCTTCGCCGCCGCCCTCAACCGGCGCGGCCATGCGGTCTATGTCGCGGTCAATGTCTCCCCGGTGCAATTCCAGCGCAGCGACGTGGCGGAGCTGATGCGCCGCAGCCTGGCCGAGGCCGGTGCCGAACCCGGCTGGGTCTCGCTGGAATTGACGGAGACGGTGCTCGCCGGGACCAATGCGCGCTTCGCCGCCTGCTTCGCCGAATTGCGCCGCATGGGGATCGGCCTGGCGATGGACGACTTCGGCACCGGCGCCGCCTCCCTGAAGAACCTGCGCAGCCTGCCCTTCACCGAGGTGAAGGTGGACCGCAGCTTCGTCCGCGACCTGGACCACGACCCGGTGCAGGCCGCGATGGCGGGGGCGGCGCTCGGGATCGCCCGGGCCCTCGGCATGACCGCCTGCTGCGAGGGGGTCGAGACCGCGGCCGAGCGCGACACGTTGCTGGCGCTGGGCTGCCCGGTGGCGCAAGGATATTTCTTCAGCCTGCCGCTGGAGGGAGAGGACCTGATCTGGCTCATGGATAACCACGCGAGCCTGCCGGTCGAGCGGCAATTGGCCCATCCCGGTGAGCGGATGCCGCATGGCGTCGGCTGACCCCGGCCGCGCCCGGCGCAGCCAGGCGCAGCAGGCCGCGGCCCTGGCCGAGGGCGCGGCGGCGGGCAGCTCCCGCCACATGGGCTGCGGCCTCCCCTGGTTCGACCGCCTGACCCGCGGCGGCATCCCGCGGCAGCGGCTGACCATGGTGCTGGGCCAGGCCGGCGCCGGCAAGACCCTGCTCTCCTGCCAGATCGCCGCCGGCCGGGCGCTGCAGCACGGCGGCGGCACCGTCTTCGTCGCGCTGGAGGAGCCGCCGGCCGATATCATCCGCAATGCCGATGGCTTCAGCTGGAACCTGGAAGGCCTGGCCGGGACGCTGTTCCACCCGCTCGACCTGCGGCCGGACCCGGACCTGGTCGTCGACGGCGACTTCGACCTGCGCGGCATGCTGGCGGCCGTCGCCGCCAAGGCCCGGCAGACCGGCTCCGAGCTGATCATCTTCGACGGCATCGACACCGTACTGGGCTGGCTGCGCGATCCCGCCCGGCGGGCGGCCGAGCTCGCCCGCATCGGCCGTTGGCTGGAGGAGGAGGGGCTCACCGCCATCGTCACCGCCAAGGCCGGCCGCGACGGCGCGCCGGTGGAGGCGCTGGGGCCGCTCGAATTCGCCGTCTCCCTGGTCGTCACCCTGGAACGGCGGGAGGAGAGCGGCGGCACCCTGCGGTCCCTGCGGGTGAGCAAGTACCGCGGCAGCCCGCATAGCAGCAGCGCCCATGCCCTGTTCTTCTCCCGCCACGGGATGGAGCCGCTGATGTGGGCGGGCGCCGCCGAGGGCACCGCCGCCGCCGCGCCCGCCTCCCTGGACCGCGTCGGCTCCGGCATGGCGCGGCTGGATGCGCTGCTCGGCGGCGGCTACCTGCGCGGCAGCACCGCCCTGCTGTCCGGCCCGCCGGGCACCGGCAAAAGCACGCTGGGCGCCATGTTCGCCGCCAGCATCTGCGCCGGGGGCGGCCGCGCCCTTTACATCGCCTTCGACGAGGGGCCGGAGCAGACCATCCGCAACATGCGCTCGGTCGGGATCGACCTGGCGGCGCATCGCGCCTCCGGCGCCCTGCGGCTCATCGGCATGCAGCCGGGGCGGGAGGGGCCGGAACAGGCGCTGTCCGAGATCCTGACCCTGATCGAGACGCATGGCGCCGATGCCGTGGTGGTGGACCCGATCTCGGCCATCATGCGCGGCGGCATGGCCGAGCTCGGCGCCTCCACCGTGCGGCGGCTGGTGGAGGAGGCGCGGGCGCGCGGCATGACCGCGCTGCTGACCTCGCTGATCGAAGCCGGGCAGGATCCCTCGCTCGCCACCCTCAGCGCCGTCTCGACCATCGCCGATGCCTGGATCTCGCTCGGCTATGCCGAACGCGGCGGCGAGCGCAACCGGACGCTCTCCATCGTCAAGGCCCGCGGCAGCGCCCATTCCAACCAGACCCGCGAGTTCGTCATGTCCGCCGCCGGCTGCACCCTGGCGGATGTCTATACCGCCGGCGGGGAGGTGCTGCTCGGCACCGCCCGGCTGGAGCGGGAGGCGCGGGAGGCCCTGCAGGAACAGCTCGCCCTGCTGGACCACCAGCGCCGGCGGCGCGAATTGCAGGCGCTGCTGGCTGAATCCGAGGCCCGCCAGCGCCAGGCCGCGCTGCAGCTCGAAGCCACCCGCAGCGAGCTGGACCTGCTGCAGGCGACCGAGCTGGACCGCCGGCGCATGAACGACAACTGGCAGGAGAAAGTCGCCGCCAGCCGCTCGGCCGACCTGAACGACCTGCGTCCCAGGGAAGCGCAGCGCGGGGAGGGCGGATGATGACCGAGGCGATGCCGCCCTGCGTGGTCGCGCTCTTCATCGCCGGCGGCACGCCGCGCTCGGCCGCCGCGCGGCGCAACCTTTCGGCCGCGCTCGAGGCGATGGGCCGGCGCCCGGCGGCGCTCCGGGTCGATATCGTCGATGTGCTGCAGCAGCCCGCCCGGGCGCTGGAGGTCGGCCTGCTGGCCACCCCGAGCCTGATGCTGACCCCCCCCGGCGGCGGCCGCCGCTGGTTCGTCGGCGACCTCGGCCGCGCCGACCTGCTGCGCGGCTGGCTGGAGGATTCGCTGGAGCCGGCCGCCGAAAGCTGAGTGCCCCTAGTGGATGATGTAGCCGCCATCCACCACCAGGTCGTGCCCCTGGATATAGCTGCCCGCCGCCGTGGCCAGGAAGACGATCGCCTCCGCCACCTCCGACGCCTCCCCCATGCGGCCGGCCGGGACGCGGCCGACCATGGTCTCCAGCTTGCCGGGCATGCGGCCCCAGGTATCCAGGTTGAACTGGGTGGCGATCGGCCCGGGGCTGACCGAATTGACCTGGATGCCCTCCTTCGCCAGCTCGAAGGCCATGTTGCGGGTGAGGTGGATCAGCGCCGCCTTGGTCAGCCCATAGAGCGCATTCTCCTCGGCCGCGACCGAGCCCATCTGGCTGGCGACATGGATGATCCGGCCGCCGCCCTGCGCCCGCATCGCCGGCAGCACCGCCTGGCTGGCGAAGAAGGCGGCCGCGAGGTTGACCGAGACCACGGTGGCGAAATCCGCCCGGGTGAAGGTGCCGAAGGCCTTGCGGCAGCGGATGCCGGCATTGTTCAGCAGCACGTCCACCCGGCCGAAGCGGGCCAGCGCCGCCGCCGCCATCGCCTCCGCCGCGCCGGCCTCGCCCAGGTCGAAGATCCCCTCGGCGGCCTCGGGCGCGCCGCGGCGGCGGCATTCGGCGGCGACCTCCGCCAGTTCCTCCGCCGTGCCCTCCGCCGCGAGGTACAGCCGGAAGCCGCGCCCGGCCAGGGCCCAGGCGGCCTCCCGCCCGATCCCGCGGGAGGCGCCGGTGACCAGGGCGACCTTGATGATGGCAGTCTCGGGCTCGGGCATGGGTGCTCTCCTCGGCTGGCGGCACCCCCCTGGCGCCGAGGCGCCGGACGTGCATGATCCGCGCCATCCGAGGAGTACGCCCCATGCAGACCACCGACCACAAGACCGGCACCGGCGCCACCGCCACCAGCGGCCAGAATGTTTCGGTCCACTACACCGGCTGGCTCTTCGATGCCGCCGCCACCGACAACAAGGGCCGCAAGTTCGACAGCTCCCGCGACCGCGGCGAGCCCTTCGAGTTCAGGCTCGGCGCCGGGCATGTGATCGCCGGCTGGGACCAGGGCGTGGCGGGGATGCAGGTCGGCGGCCAGCGGACGCTGACCATCCCGCCGGAGATGGGCTATGGCGCCCGCGGCGCCGGCGGCGTCATCCCGCCGAATGCGACGCTGGTTTTCGACGTCGAATTGCTCGGCGTAGGCTGAACAGGCGCGCCGCTTCTGCTATAGCGGCGCGCGACCTGGGCCGGGTTAGCACAGTGGTAGTGCAGCGGTTTTGTAAACCGAAGGTCGGGGGTTCAAATCCCTCACCCGGCACCGGCTTTCCCGATGTCACCCACGGACAGCGCAGGAAGCGGCCTGGGATCGCGCCCGCCGTCGCCCCCGGTGATCCTTGCGCCACCGGCCGCCGCGAGCCACCCGGATAAGGGGCGGAATCCGCCGCGGTTTCACTGCGCCATTTGTTCCTTGTTCAGGACGAATACTCCAGCCACCGATCCATGATTGCGCGGCCCGCGCCGATTATTGGGGACCGGCGGCTTGCCGGACGAGGCGGATCAGGGGGATGCTGGGATCGAGGCGGTCCGCAGAGATCGCCCGGTCAGGAGGAATGCCCATGTCCTTGTCCCGCCGCGCTGTCATCGGCGCAGGAATGGCCAGCGCCGCGCTGGGTGGCAGCCCGCTCTCGGCACAGCCGCGCAGCCCGGACCAGACCTTGCGGGTCGGGTTGCTCCAGGACATGTCGGGCGCCTATCGCGACATCTCCGGCCCCACCAGCGTCGCCTGCGCGCGCCAGGCCATCCGCGAATTCCAGTCGGACAACCCGGAGGTCGGGGTCGACCTCCTGGTCGCCGACCACCAGAACAAATCGGATGTCGGCCTGGCGATAGCCCGGCAATGGTTCGACCGGGACAACGTCGACCTCGTGCTCGGCGTCAGCAACTCCGCCCTGGCGATTGCCCTAAAGCCGGTGGTCGAGCAGAAGGACAAGGTGCATATCAACAGCTCCGCCGCCACCTCGGCGCTCACCTCGGAGTATTGCAGCCCCAACGCCATCCACTGGAGCTACGATACCTACTGCCTCTCGCATGCGACGGGTGAGCCCCTGGTCAAGCAGGGCTTCGACAGCTGGTTCTTCATCACGCCGAACTATGCCTTCGGCCACATGCTGCAGGCCGATACCACGCATTCGGTCGAGACCAGCGGCGGGCGCGTCGTCGGCGGCGTCACCTACCCCTTCCCCGAAACCACCGACTTCTCCGCCTTCCTGCTGCAGGCGCAGGCGAGCGGCGCCAAGGTCGTGGCCTTCCTCGGCGCCGGCACGGATTTCGTCAATGCGGTCAAGCAGGCGGCGGAATTCGGCCTGATGCGCGGCAGGCTGCGCTTCGTGGGGCTGACGGGCTACATCAACAGCGTCATGTCGCTCGGTCTTGCCGCGGCCCAGGGCCTGACCCAGACCGAGACCTTCTACTGGGACCTCAACGACCGGACCCGGGCCTTCATGGCCCGCCTGCGGCCCGAGCTGCCGCCGAATACCTTTCCCTGCCACAACCAGGCCGGCGACTATTCGGGCCTGCTGCACTACCTGAAAGCCGCCAAGTCCATGGGCATCCCGCGCGCCAAGGCATCGGGCCGGGCCATCGTCAGTGCCATGAAGGACATGCCGACCGACGACGACGCCTTCGGCACCGGCACCATCCGCCGTGACGGGCGGAAGCTGCACCCCACCTATCTCTTCACCGTCAAGTCGCCGGCCGAGAGCCGCGCCCCGGGCGATGTCTACAAGGTCCTGGCGGTGACCTCCGCCGAGCGCTCCTATCGCTCGATCGAAGACGGCAAATGCGCCATGGCGAAGTCCTGAGCCCTCGCCGGCCCGGCTGGACACGATCATGCCCGCCTTCGATAGTCCCCGGCCCAGCGGCAGCAGGAAGCCAGGATGACGGAATCGCAGGAGGGTGCCGGGGCGGCAGGCAGCGTCCATCCGGCGCGGCCGGGCCCTTGACCCGGCCGGAGGACATCGCGGCGATGGCCGCGCGTCGCGGCGGCGATCGCATGCTGCCGGATGCCATCGCCCGGACCGCGCCGCGCCCGCGCATCGGACCCGCATGAGCCGGCCCCGCCCGCCCAAGGCGGCCAAGGGCAACAACCGCCGGACCGTGCAGCTGGAGGCCGAGGTCGCCGATCTCCGGCAACAGCTGGCCACGGCCCAGGCCGCCCTGCGCCAGATCGAGGAGGCCGGCACCGATGCCTTCTTCGCCCGCCGGCTGGCCCAGCTCGAGGAGGGGCAGCAGGTCGCCCGTGGCCAGGCCCTGGAGGCCGCGGCGGCGCGGTCCCGGGCGGAGGGCGAGTTGCGGATGCTGAAGGATGCGGTGGAGAAGGCGCCGGGACTGGCGGGATGGCTGATGCGGCGCGCAAGGCGCAGGTCGGGTGCCTGACAGGCGACCGGCGCCGGGTTGGGCCGCTCGATCCCCCTGCCCATCTGCCGCCTTCACCACCCGTCACGGGAGCCCGCGATGTCACGCCTCCATGCCATGCTGCTGACCCTGCTCCTGTCCGGCTGCGGCGCCGCCCAGCCGACGACCGGCCTGGCGCCAGCCGAACGGCCATCGCTGCTGACCTCGCCATCGGGACCCGGCGCGAGCCGGACGACGGTCGGGGAATTGCTGGAGCCGGCCCGCGCCGGTGCGCCCGCGGCCTCCCCCGACGTGCCGCGGGGGCGGCCATGAGGCGGCGAGGATCGCCGGCCGCCGCGCCCCGGACCTCGACCCTCCGGCAGGCCTGAAAGCCCGGCAGCGGGGAACAGTGCCGGCATTCGCCCGTTCGCCCTCGAGGCGATCAGGAGCGACGCATGGCCAATCCCCACCTCGACCTGCAGCCCGGCAGCGGGGCCTAACATGCCCGAGGCCGCACCGACCATCCGCGTCAACCGCGCACCCGTCCTCACCCTCTGGGCCGCCGTGGTCGCCGAGCGGTTGGGTCATCCGCCGGCGACGGCCCTGAGCCTGGCGAGCGCCGTCGCCGGCACCGCGGCGCGGGCCAAGGCGCGGCGGCTCGGCATCGCCGAGGAGGGCGACAAGGCGAAGGACAAGGCGGCGGCAGCGCCGCACGACACGGTCCAGCTCCTGGGCCGGAAGATCCCGCTGACCCATGATGCGGATGGGGTGGTGCTGGCGGATGCCGGCGGCAAGGCAGCGCCGGCCGCGCCGGTGGAGGCCTATGTCGCCCGGTCCTTCGGCAAGCGGCTGGCCGAGGTCCGCGCCGCCATGGAGGCCCTGGCCGGGACGATCGAGCCGGAGGAGCTCAACCGGATCGGCTTCTGGCTCTACGAGCATTTCCGCCCCGAGGTGCCGGCCGATGTCCGGGGATGGGGCGCCAAGGGCGAGCTGGACCTGGGACGGATCAAGGACGCCGCCGACCAGGGCCGGTGATCGGCGCCCTGGGTAAGGGACCCGGACGTCCCGGCACCAGGCAGCTCCTCACTCCGCCGCCAGCGGCACAGTCCCCTCCGCCGCCACCGCCCTGGCCCAGACCGCCGTATCATGGAACACCGCGCCCCCCGCCGGCGGCGCCGGATCGTCGCTGGTCAGCGCATTGATCCCCACGCCGCCCTCGAAATCGGCATTCGGCCAGACGCTCTCGACCACGATCACCCCCGGCTGCAGCCCCTCGAACAGCCGGGCATGCACCACCACCTCGCCGCGGCCGTTCCCCAGCCGCACCCGGCCGCCATCCTCCACCCCCAGCCGGCCGGCCGCCTCCGGGTGGATCAGCGCCGTCGGCCGCCCCTCCCGCTGCCGCGCCGTCGCCGTCTCGGTGAAGCTGGTATTGAGGAACTGCCGCGCCGGCGCCGTCACCAGCCGGAAGGGATGCGTGGCGGAGGCCTCGTCGATCGCCGGCATGTGGTCCGGCAGCACCGGCATCCGCGCATGGTCCGGCCCGATCGCCGCCCAGTCCGGCCGGAAGCGGAAGCGCCCATCCGGATGGCCGAAGCCATTGAGGAAATGGCTCGCGGCGAAATCCGGCTGCGCATCCACCCAGCGCTCGGCCTGCACCGTCGCCGCATCCGGCCAGCCGGAGGCCCGCAGCGTCGCATCCACCAGCGCCATCGCCGTCATGCCGAAGGCCGGGTGCTCCGCCCCCAGCCGCCGCGCCAGCCCGGCGAGGACCTCGTGGTTGGACAGGCACTCGCCCGGCGGCTCGATCAGCTTCGGGCCGATCTGGATGTGGCTGTGCCCGCCCGCCTGGTAAACGTCGTCGTGCTCCAGGAACATCGTCGCCGGCAGGACGATGTCGGCGTGCCGCGCCGTCTCCGTCATGAACTGCTCGTGCACCACGGTGAACAGATCCTCCCGCAGGAAGCCGCGCCGCACCCGGTTGCTGTCGGGCGCCACCACCACCGGGTTGGTGTTCTGGATCAGCAGCGCATGCACCGGCGGCCCGCCGGCCAGCGCCACGGCCTCGCCGGTCAGCACCGCGCCGATCCGGCTCATGTCCAGCTCCCGCACCCGCGGGTCGCGGCGGTCGAGCCCCTCGATCAGCGTCTTGTCCCAGTGGTAGATGCCGCGGTTGTTCCACAGCGCGCCGCCGCCCTCATGCCGCCACTTGCCGGTAACGGTCGGCAGCGCCGTCACCGCATGCAGGCAGGCGGCGCCGTTGCGGCTGCGCGAGAAGCCGTAGCCGCAGCGGATATAGGCGCGCTCCGTCGCGCAATACTGCCGGGCGAAACCCTCGATCGCCTCCTCCTCCAGCCCGGTGATGCCCGCCGCCCAGGCCGGGCCGCGCGTGGCCAGATGCGCCTCCAGCCCCGCATCCGCATCCGAGTAGCGCGCCATGTAGTCCCGGTCGGCGAAGCCGTCGCGGAAGGCCACATGCATCACCGCGCAGGCCAGCGCCCCGTCGGTGCCCGGCCGCAGGGCCAGGTGCGTATCGGCCACCGCCGCGGTGCCGGTCCGGTAGGGATCGACCACCACGAGCTTGGCGCCGCGTTCCTTCCGCGCCTGGGCGATATGGGTCATGACATTGACCTGCGTCGCCACGGGGTTGCCGCCCCACATGACGATGAGGTCGGACCGCGCCATCTCCCGCGGATCCGGCCCGGCGAAGCGGCCGACGCCCGCCATCCAGCCGCTCTCGCAGATGGAGGTGCAGATGGTGTTGCGCTGCCGGGAATAGCCCATGACATGCCGCAGCCGGTTGATGCCGTCCCGCTGCACCAGGCCCATGGTGCCGGCGAAGTAATAGGGCCAGACCGTCTCCGCGCCGTGCCGCGCCGCAGCCTCCGCGAAGCCGCCGGCGACGCGGTCCAGCGCCTCCGCCATCCCGATCTCGCGGAACTGGCCGGAGCCCTTGGGGCCGGTGCGCAGCAGGGGCCTGGTCAGCCGTTCCGGGTGATGCACCCGTTCGGCATAGCGGGCGACCTTCGCGCAGATGACGCCGGCGGTGTAGCTATTGGCCGCCGCCCCGCGCACCGTGCCGATCCGCCGCGCCCCCGGCAGCACCTCCACCTCCAGCGCGCAGGTCGAGGGGCAATCATGCGGGCAGACCGAGCCATGGAAGCTGCCGCCGTTGCGTCCGGGAGCCATGTCCAAAGCCATGCGCATGCTTCTGTCCTCGGGCCTGTCGTCCAGACGGGTTGCTTGGCATGGCGATGCCCCCCGCCGCAATCGGCTTTGTTCCCCGCACGCCATGGACGGCGTCCCACCCCTCCGTTATATCCGACCGAATACGACGACTGGAGGGAGCCCGATGCACCGCCGCCCGCTGCTGGCCGCCACCCTGCTGGCCCTCGCCGCCCCGGCCGCCGCCGGCGCCCAGGACACCGCGCCGCTGACCGTCTTCGCCGCCGCCTCCCTCCAGGATGCGCTGCGGGCGCTGGAGCCGGCCTGGCGTGCCGCCGCCCCCGGCAACCCGCCGCTCCGCCTCTCCTTCGCCGCCTCCTCGGCGCTCGCCCGGCAGATCGAGCAAGGGGCGCCGGCCGATCTCTTCATGAGCGCCGACGAGCCCTGGATGGACTACCTGGCGGAACGCAGCCTGATCGTCACCGCCACCCGCGTGAGCCCGCTCGGCAATGCGCTGGTGCTGGTGGCCCCGGCCAATTCCCCGCTGCGCGATGTCGCCCTCGGCCGCGGCACGGACCTCGCCGCGCTGCTCGGTGCGGGCCGGCTGGCGGTGGGCGACCCGGCGCATGTCCCGGCCGGCCGCTATGCCCAGGCGGCGCTGGAGTGGCTGGGCCAGTGGCAGGCCATCAATCCCCGCCTCGCCCGGGCCGACAACGTCCGCTCCGCCCTGCTGCTGGTGGAGCGGGGGGAGGCGCCGCTCGGCATCGTCTATGCGACGGATGCCCTGGCCAGCCCGGGCGTGAAGGTCATCGGCACCTTCCCCGGCGAGAGCCACCCGTCGGTGACCTATCCCTTCGCCGTCACCCGCCGGGCGGAGGCCAATCCCCAGGCCCGCATGGCGCTGGACTTCCTCGCCGGCCCCGCCGCCGCGGCGCAGTGGCAGCGCTTCGGCTTCAGCCTGCGGACGGCGTGAGCCGCAGCGGAGCGGATTCGCAACGCCTCGGCTGGCGTCTCACCTGACGCTGCCGGGCCGTAGGTGCAGGCGCCGCATGAGGGGTGCAACGGCCTGCCGCCCTGGGCCGCGGTCTGCCAGCGGGCGCAAGGCCCTTTGCCTGGGCCACCTGGTCGCCTTCGTCTGCCTCATGCTCGAACAGGCCACGAGACTGGACGGAGGTCACGACAACCTCCGGAACTTCGATCCGGACGATAACTACAAACGGATGCCGACATCATCTGCCAGGCTTCGCAGCAACCGCGTGCGTGGCAGCAGCTGCGCAGCAATGCCGTACAGCGTACCCGTCCGCTGCTGGCCACGTTTGCCGATCTGGGTTGCGCGATCGGGGTTGCGGGCCAGGGCCTCGAGAGGGCCGATGATCGAGGCGGCTTCCGGCTTGCAGATCATGATTTCCCTGCCGTCCTCGTAATGCCGGTTCTGCTCGAGTTCGTCGGAACAGATGATCGCAACGCCACACAGCGAAGCCTCGACGCAACTTCCCGTCGGGAAGCCGTCGAACTCCGTGCCGGTCAGTGCGAACCGCATCGTCGGCGCGACCATGACATCCTGCCCAAGAAAGAACTGGCGCAGCTCCTGCGTGGGCAATGGCCCGACGAAGCTGAGCCGCGGTGCGAGATGCTCCGGGATCGGCCAGTCGGAAGCGCTGAAATTCCCGGCAACCGCAAATCGCAGATCGCTGCGGCGTCGGGCAAGCTCGCTGGCGACGGCGATGAACTCCGGATAGCCCTTGCTGCGGCCTCCCGCGTCGTAGCGATATGCGGCGAAGCATATGCGCAGCCCTTCGCCTGCCGCAGGGGGGCGCCTGACGGCATCGGCGGCCAGATAGGCCGGGCTGATGACGAGTCCGGGCAACTCCAGAACCGGAACGCGGCATAGGGGTCGCAGCGTTTCGACGGTCACCGGTTGCGTGGCGACGACGGATCGCAGCATGGGTGACGCCAGAACCCGCTTCAGCTTCGCCATCGACCGGGCCTCGCCCAGCTCGAACCCGCCGCCAGGGTAAAGGGTGAAGACAAATGGAACGCTGTGGCGGTCGAGCTCATCGACCCAATGATGGGCATTGTTCAGGAAGGTCAGGCTGACGGCACGTGCCGAGCGAAAGCTGTCGGGGGACCAGGGCACCACCTGCGCCGCGACGTCGGCATGCCTTTCTGCATAGGCGGCGTGCAAGGCCGCGAAATCCGGTGCCGTCGAGGCGATCTGCATGCCAGGAAAGACGCGCAGGTAATGCGTGAATTCGGCCACACGGAACCCGGTCAGCAGGTTCGGAAAATAGTCGTCGACCACGAGCAGGCCTGAACCCGGAAGATTGGCTTCCACTGGCTTCTGACGCATCGGCTGCTATTCCCTATTGCTCGCGCATGAACCAAACATCGACAAAACAGTATGTTGCATCAGTATTTGTTCCAATAAAATAACAACCTATCAACCGAAGATTTAAATCATCCTTGCCTTGGCAACGTCGACTGGCAACTATGCATATTCTTGGGGAAAACCTGAAGGATACCGATTTTAAAGGCCGGCCTGCGTGGCTAGGTTGCTGGGGCCAGCCGGGTCGCAAAGGGGGGACCCACTGGCAGTCTTCGCCTGATAACAGTTTTGATCATAAAGGGGAGGGGTGATGGGCCTGATTCTAGGAAGTCCGCTGAAGGACTCGTATGGCCTTGGGCCCACAGGCGACACCGTCATCGGTGGTCCGGGAGACGACTATTTCGAAGCTGGCGCCGGTGCCGATGTGTTCGTCTATGCCCCCGGGCATGGCAGGGACTGGATCAGCGGCTTCAACCCGGGCGTCGATAAGCTGCAGTTCTCCAGCAGCATTCCTGCGACGTCCCTGACCTTCCAATTCGTGACGCTCGAGGGCGTCAACGGCCTGGCGGTGTATTACGGGCAGAGCGGAAACGATGTCGTCTTCCTGGCGGGCGTCGCGCGGCTGACCTCGGGCGACATCACCTTCGGGGCGCTTCCGAACGTCTTCGTCAACCCTCCCCCGACCGACATCAATATCGACCACAGGTCGGACATTCTGCTGCAGCATGCGAACGGCACCGTCGGCGCCTGGATCATGGACGGGGCCCGGATCATCGATTCCAGCTTCAGCACCAATCCGGGCGCGGCCTGGAAAGTCGCCGGCAGCGCCGACTTCGATGGCGACGGTCGTTCGGACATCCTGTGGCGCAACGACAACGGCTCCCTGTACGAGGGCCAGATGAACGGCCCCAGGCTCGTCGGCGGCGGCGTCATCGGCAATCCCGGCTCGGACTGGAGCGTCGTCGGCACGGGCGACTTCAACGGCGACGACAAGGCCGACATCGTGCTCCGCCACATCGACGGCACGATCGCGCAGTGGCAGATGAACGGCACGACGATCGTGAACGCGGTGTTCAGCGCCAATCCCGGCGCGGCCTGGAAGGTCGGCGGCATCGGCGACTTCAACGGCGACGGGCTGAGCGACATGCTGCTGCGCAACGACAACGGTACCATCGCGCTCTGGCAGATGAACAACATCACGATCGAGCGCAATGATTTCGTGACCAATCCCGGCGCCAACTGGAAGATCGGTGGCGTCGGCGACTTCGACGGCGACGGCAAATCCGATGTCCTGCTACGCCAGGACGACGGCCTGCTGTATCTGACGTCGATGAACGGGTCCGCGATCACCGCCGGCACCGCCATCGGCAATCCGGGCGCCGCCTGGCAGGTCGCCGACATCGGTGACTACAACGGCGACGGCAAGTCCGACATCCTGCTGCGCAACATCGACGGCACCATCGCGGAGTGGCAGATGGATGGTGCGAAGATCGCCAATTCCAGCTTCGCCCTGAACCCCGGCGCGGATTGGCAGGTCGTCTGACCCGGCCGGCGCAGCGCCGCGAACCGGCGCTGCGCCACCCGCTCCCGAGGCGTCAGCCTCAGGCCTTCGGTTGCCGCGCAGCGGCTTCCTGCTCGAGCAGCCGCTCCGCCATCTGCCGGTGCTCGGTCAAACGGTCGCCGACGATGCGCGCCGGCGTCCCGACGGCGATCTTGAACGCCGGCACGTCGGATTTGACGAGGCTGAGGGCGCCGACAGCCGCGCTTTCGCCTATCCGGACCTCGGGCAGGACGACGCAACCGCTGCCGAGGATCGCATGGGCCCCGATCCGCACGGGTCCATCCGTCGACCGGCGGTACTCCGCGGGGATCGTCGGATTGGTCATCGAGGCGCCGCTGTAGTCGTCGGTCGAGCTGAAGAGCGCGCAGCGGACCGAGATCGTGGCGAAGTCCCCGATCTCCACCAGACCATGACCCAGGATCGTCGTCATCGCCGAGACATGCACGTTGCGCCCGATCGTCAGGCCGGCTTCCCCGGCGGAGAGGACGCAGAAGGCATCGATCCGCACGTTGTCGCCGATCCGCATCCGGTGCGGCGCCAGCAGCACCGCATTCCGGCTGATGCGGACACCCTCGCCGAGCGCCCCGAACCCGATGGCGGCGAGGCTCGCCGGATCCAGGAAATCGCTGCTCATGCGGCCCTGACGGCGGCGCAGACCATCTCGACCTCCGCGACGGTCATCGAATCCGCCAATGGCAGCGAGAGGATCCGCGATGCCACCCTCTCCGTCACCGGGAGTTCGGCAATTTCCGAGACGCGCTGGAAATAGGGCTGCTCCGCCAGATGCGGGCTGAAGTAGTGCCCCGCCGCGACGCCGGCCGCGGCGAGGCTGGCCAGCAAGGCCGCGCGCGGTCCCGGGTGGTCCGCCGGCATGCTCACCGGCATGAACTGATAGGCGATCTGCCGGCCCACGACCTGCTGGAACCTGCATCCCGGCAGGCCGTGCCGATAGGCATCGGCCAGGGCGGCGCGATGCGCGACGATCTGCTCGAAGCCTTCCAGCTTGGCGAGCGCCAGCAATGCACCGGCCTCGCTGAGTTTCGAGTTCAGGCCGGGCATCGTGGCCGTACGCGGCTCGCCGAAGCCGAAATTGCCCATCGTGCGCAGCCGCGCCAGGCGCTCTGTATCGTCGCAATAGATCAGGCCGCCCTCCGCCGTGGCGAAGGTCTTGGTGGCATGCATGGAATAGACGATGGCGTGCGGGAAGCCGGTCCCGAAGCCCTGACTGCTGTCGTCGATCGAGCCCAGCGAGGCGGCGGCATCGACGACGATGCCCACGCCATGGCGCCGGGCCAGCGCGGCATAACGGTCGAGGTCCAGGCCGTTGCCGAAGGTGGCATAGGGCATCACCACGGCGATCTGCCCGGCATAGCGCTCGAGCAGGGCATCCTCCGATCGGGCGCAGGGTGTCCATCGGTCGGGGTCTATGTCGCAGAGCAAGGGGGTCAGGCCCGCCCAGATCGCCGCATGGGCGGTGGCGGCGAAGGTGAAGGACGGCATGAGGGCGTAGCGGGTCGCGCCCCTGGGCGCCTCGCCAGCGGCCTCCCGCAGGGCCAGCATGAGCCCGATGGTCGCATTGTTGACCGTCAGGCAGCCACCGCGGCCGCCGAAGAACTTGGCGGTCGCCTCCGCCTCGAAGCGGCTGTTGACCGGCCCGTAATTCGTGAAGGTGCCGCTCGCCTCGATGGCCTCGAGCCCTGGCAGCAGCTTGCTCAGGCGCGCCGGATTCGGTCGCAGAAAGGGAATGCGCACGATCAGACCACCTTCTTCGGTTTGCGGACTTCGAGAACCAGCAGGGCAGCATCCGCCGGTTCCAGGTCCCAGAACAGGCGCTCGCTGCCGGAACCGGCGACGAAGCGCATGGGGTCGACGAAGCCGGCCCGGGACAGCGCCAGCCGCAGCGCCTCCTCGTTGAAGATGAAGCGATCCCTCACGGCATGGCGCCAGGCGTTGAACCGCACCGCGCTTGATGCGGCTTCGGCATCCGGCGCCGCATAGAGGTAGGCGTGGATCACCGCGTCCAGGTCGGGGGTCACGACCCGCAGCAGCCCGCCCGGCCTCAGCATCCGCCAGAAGCCGGCAAGGGCTTCGGCGAGGCCGCCTTCGGACCAGGACTCCAGTCCCTCGCACAGGACGCAGCCCGAGGACGCTTCCGCGATGCCATCGAAATCGGGGCCGTCGGCGCCCGGCGGCAGGATGCGGAAGTCGGCCTTGAGGTGGCGGGGCGTCACGGCATAGGCGGGCCCGATCGATACCGGAGGGGCGTCAGGGCGATCGTGCTGTGTCACTCAGGCTTCTCCTAGCCGCTCGCGGTGTTGCCGGTAGGCGCCCAGCATGATCCCTGCATAGGCTCCCGCTGCCATGGCGCCGTTGTTGCCGCCTTCGGAAACGCTGCGGAGCAGGTTCTGCCGCAGGAGGTTGCCGCCGGGCAAATGCGCCTCAAGGCTGCGGGCCCAGCGGAAGGCACGCGGCAGATCGCCGACGGACAGGAAATACTCGACGAACATGAATTGCATCAGCCCGAGGTCCTGCGGCGTCCAGGCGGCAGGCGGGATCCAGTCGATCGGCATCGAGGCGGTATTGGCCAGGCTGATGCGCAGACCCGATGCGTCGCGGGCGGCGATGAAGCGGGCCATGAGATCGAAGGTCGTGGTGAAGGCATTCCGCAGCGAGTCCGTCTGCAGGGCGCCATGCTCCTCCATCAGGACGTCGGGCAGAACCTCGAAGGTGGTACCGGCATCGATGATGCGGCGGAAAAGATCCCAGTCGCAGGATCGCCGCAGCACGATGCTCGGGTCGTACCAGCCGATGCGGTCGAAAACCGTCCGATCGATGAGGATGCCGCCATTGGGCACGAGCACCGACGACGCGGCGATCCGCGTCCGGACCTCGTCGGGGCTCAGGTCGCCGACGCGGAAGGCGGAGCCATCGGGCTGCCGGACCTCGGTGATGCCGTAGATCATGCCGAGATCCTTGCCCGCGACGGCCGTGGCGAGCCTGCGCAGGGCTCCCGGCAGCAGGATGCAATCGTCGAACATCCAGCTGATCCAGCGCCGCCCGGGGTCGGAGGCGGTCATGCAGCGGCCCAGGGAGATGGCAACGCTGTTCACGTTCCGCGAATTGCGGAAGACCTTGAGGCGCTTGTCGGTCGCGGCGACCGCATCGAGATAGGCCGCGGTGCCATCCGTGCTGGCGTCGTCGCAGACGATGAATTCGAAATCCTGAAAGTCCTGCGTCAGCACGGAGCTGACCGCCTGGTCCAGAAGACCGGCCGCCAACCGCTTATGCGTCGTCATGTGAATGGTGATCATGTCATCAGTCCAGGAAGCGTTCGCCGTCTTGCGACGTGAAAATCGGTTGAGCCTGCTCAACATGATGGAACAGCAGAGAGCGATCGACGTAGTGCAGGCGAGGCCTCAGCATCTTGATCTTGCGCAGCCGGTTCCAGTCTCCGGGTTCGCCGAGCCGGTAGGCATGCACGTCCCAGCCGAACCGCGCGAAGTAGCCATGATAGAAGATGGAACCGGTCGTGACCTGGCCCAGTTCAAGCTTCCCGTTCCCGAGCGCTTCCCAGCGCCCGTCGCGATGCTCGTACCAGAATGAATGCCACAGGAAGTCCGCGCGGTTGTCGCGTGCCGCGGCCACCATGGTTGCGATCTTGTCGGCGGTCATGCGGTCGTCGTCATCGAGGTGGGTGACGAAGTCGCCCTTGCAGAGCGACAAGGCATGGTTCATGGCATTCGACCCGGCCACCCGCCAGCGATCGATGCCCGGCGGCGGGTAGGGGCCGCGTTCGGGCAGGTTGGCGAAGACGATACGGTCGTCCCCCAAGGCGGCAATGCGGCGCGCCGTGTCGTCGGTGCAGTGGTCGCCGACGACAACGATCTGCAGGTTGCGATGCGTCTGCGCCTGCAGCGACGCGAGCGCCCGGTCCACCAGCATCTCCGCGCGGTTCACGGTTGCCACGCAGACCGAGACGAGGGGGTCCGCGGCCTCGAAGGCGGCCTGGTACGCCTTCGTCCGGCGAATGGCGTGATAGTCCTCGATGGCGGCGGCGAAGCCTTCGACCGCGCCCAGGGACCAGTCGAGCCTCGCCTGCTCCGCCTTGGCCAGCGATTCGATGACCAGGGCCCGATGTTCCAGGTGACTGAGACGCGCTTCCACAGCCTCAGAGATCGAGGGCGCGGCCACCGCCACCGCCACCGGTTGCGGCTCAACCGGCGCAGGAGGCGCATGGACCTCGACCGGCGCCGGGGCCGGATTTGGTGCAACGGCAACCTGCCCACGCCACGCGCGGTACCGGGAAGGGAGCCTGAGGGTTACGGTCCACCAGACCAGCTTGATCCCCCGTCGCGCCCAGCGTGCGGCGGAGGGATTGCCGCCGAACATGCTGCGAAGCGGCGCCGTCAGTCGCCAGGAGGTCGAGGCGCGAATGGCCTCCAGCTCACGAAGCAGGTTATCGCGCTCGGCATTCAGCGCGATGGCCCGACCGTGGAAGGCCTGGGCTTCCTCGACCGCAGTCGCGCGAGCGGCATCGGCATCACGCTGCACGCCTTCAGCAGCATGGAGTCGCTCTTCGGCGATCTGCAGCGATCTTTCGGCCGCCCGCAGCGTGTTCTGCGCCGTCTGCAGCGCCGCTTCAGTGGTGCTCAACGTCGTTTGCGCGACCTTCAGCGACGCTTCGGTGGCCAGCTGCCCGGATTGGATGCGCTGCAGCTCCGACGCGCTGGCCTGGTTATCGCGCTCGCAGGCGCGCTGCCTTTCCAGCGCGACATCGAGCTCTCCGCTGGCTTGGCTGAGGGCGAGTTCAAGCCGCTCGGTGGTGGCCTGCGCATCAAGGGCACGCTGATGGCTGCGAAGGCCCTGCCCCAGACGGTGGAACAGCTGGCTGATTGCGAAACCGAGCCCGGGATCGCTGCCTGCCTGATCGAGCAGTCTCGGCAGCACGGCATCCGGATCACCCGTCCCGACCGTCACCTGCAATCCGTCGCCATGCATGAACGAGAATGAAACGCCTTCGTCCATCAGCGATCGGCAGGACGCAGCGGCCGTGCCTGCCGCAAAGCCCATGCTGAGCACCACGGCATCTGCCGCTAGGCGCGACCGGAGCATCGCCATCGAGGTCGCATCGATCTGGCGCAGGATATCGGCCCCGAGAATCAGGCACCCCACTTCCCCAGGTCCGGCAGCACCCTCCAGGGCTTCAAGGTCGCCTGACAGCAAACGCGAACATGCGCTGTATCGGGACGTCAGCAGATCGGCGATGTCCGGAGGGGGGAAGGATTCGGCTGCCGGCAAGATCCCAACAACCCGACCTCCGCGCTCCAGCCGATGCATTGCCTGACAGGCGGCCAGGAAGGCCGGCGTGGTTCCCTTTCCGATCACGACGGTGAGGCGAGGCTTTGCGGAACTCGAAACAAAAAAGATGAACGGTATCTGGTCGGCCCAGGCTCCCCTCGCGTCCCAATCTGTCCACCAGAGCGCCGGCATAAATAGAGGCAGGAATTCTCTTCTAATATTCTGAAATTCACTATTGATTACATTGTTTTCCATCGAATTTACATTACTCTTTTAATAAACTATGGATGTCCAACGCCCAATTTCCAACTGTTGGGGTTGCATATCCCCAGCGATTCAAGGCATTATCAATAATGTTGGGTTTTGGGAAGGCTTCAAGCCCAGCTGAGCTACGGAATAGCTTGCCCATGTGGCAGCGATGAATCGTGGTGCAGCAACGACCTTCCCAGGCAGGCCGGGGCGTCTTGTCGGGCTGCCAGGGCGGGCAGGTCGATGGGGGCGGTATCCGGGTGGCCCATTCACTCGCGCCGGCTGCGGCCGCTGCCGCCGAAAGCGACAGCGACCGCTTGGGCAACCTCACATAGTCTTACCCAGGCGGCGTCGAGCCAGTCGCTTGCGGTAGCCGTCGCGTTGGTCGACCGGCCTGGCGCCGCGTTCGCCATGGGCGGCGAAGCCGATCATCTCGGGTAGTAGGGCGCCTCTGAACCTATTCTTGCAGCCCGCAACCAGACCCTACCGGTGAACACCACGATGGCCGCCACCATGGGGTGGCGGCCTCCTGCATCACGTCCGGGAACACCATTCCCTGGCGAAAGAGTCCCTGACCGCGATCAGCCGATCAGGTCGTATGACGAGGCGTCGGGAACATAGAAGCCGATGCCCTCGTAGCGGAAGTTCGGCAGGGTGTCCTGGATGGTGTTCCGTTCCAGAACCGAAGGCGTGTAGAAATGCACCCCGGTATTCATGTTGTAGAAGCGGTACACCTCCGTCATGCCGCCGCCATCGTGGTCGGAGCCGTAGAACCCGACGCCTTCATAACGCAGCAGGCCACCATTGATCACCGCGTCCCGCTCCGTCACGCTGGGCGTGAAGAAATGCGTCTGGGTTGCCGCATTGTAGAAGCGGAAGATCGGATCGGCGTTCGGCTGCTCGACAACGGCCTTGAAGCCGACGCCTTCGTACCGGAAATCCGGCAGCGTCCCTTGGATGATGTCCCGCTCGCTCGCCGACGGCGTGAAGAAATGCGCCTGGGTCACCGTGTTGTAGAAGCGGTAGACGTCAATCGGCGGGGGGTTCGACGGAGGAAGAGGGGACGGACCACCCATGCCGTCGTCGTTCAGGATGGCAACGGCTGCCGAATACTTCGTGACCGGATTGTACTGCGGGCTGGACCAGTACTGGGTCGGGGACGTGGAGGTGGCGGAGACGATGCTCGCCTCCAGGGTCTCGGTCGCCTCGATCTCGGTGTCGTTCCGGAAGACCATATCCAGGGTCTTCTGCGTCTCGCCGACTTCGAACCGAACGAACTGCGACCCGAGCGGCGTGACGAGGTCCGCCTGGCTGACGGGCGTGATCCCCGTCGGGGCGAATTTCACCTCGACGGTCGTCACCATCGAGAGGTCCTCGCCCGACCGGACGACGTCGAAATGGAAGGCGGGATCGGCGACATTCTCCAGCAACGTGGCCTTCTGCGCGGTGATGGTGATCTCCGGCAGGCGGTCATTGTTGCGCAGCGTTCCGCTGGCGAATGTCGTGTTGAGTGCCGTGCCGTTGCTGGGCCTGAATCCGAAGCTGTAGGTTTCGAAGGGCTCGTAGATCTTGTCGTCGATGGTCGAAAACGACACGAACTGCGTATTGCTGGTGCCTGGAGCGAAGTTAACGAGTTGCGCCCCGCCGCTGATGTTGGGCGACGATGGAGCAATCTGAACGGTTTCGCCTAAGGCAGGATTCGAGGAAACGATTTTCCACTGAATGGTTTCGCCTTCAGTGACAATGGGATTGCCATAGTAATCAACAGGATTATTGTTGGTGATGGTTAACATACAACTTCTCCGGGCGTGCGGGATATCGCATCTGGCGCCAGAAGCATTGGCGGGCGGTTCAATCTATAAAACGACACACTTTAAAGTGATTGCGACATACTATCATTGTCTATTTTGATTTTAATAACTTTAGGATGAATTTCTGGAATGCCTGATGCCCGGGCATTGGTTCGCTTGGACCCTGCATTGGATCGGCCGCAGCTGGAGTTTGATGGCGTGACCAGCGGCGGTCCGCAGCGTTCGGGGATATCCGACGTCCTTCGAGGCCGCGGCGGCAACGCCTGCCTCGTCGTACATGCCATCCGCAGTGGACGCGGCCACCAGTGCCGCAACTTGGTCAACAAGGAGCCGACTTGGAGCCCCCATCGGCATCCACGCCGTCGTGTAATCTCCGTCAAGACCGACGCGTCTTGGTGCCATGCTTCTCGCGCAGACATTCGCCGCGTCGCGGAGCTCCAGGCCGGCACTGTCGATCAGCGGATAGGCGACCTTCACCGTCCCTGCGCCGCTATGGCCGTGGCACCTCCAGCATTCCCGCGCGACGGCAAGGGCCAGTGTGACCGGCATGGCCAGCCGACCAGGGGAAGGATGGGCCCGGTCGATCCCTCCGTCTGCCGCCGGCAAGACGCAACAGGACCCGAAGTGCCGGCGCCGTCAGGGTCGCCCAAGCGAGGTATCAGGGATGGTCGTCCGGGGTGGTGCGCGGTGCTGCGCACCAACCCCTCGATCGCCGTGTCGGAGAACCACGCCGCCAGGCTTCCGCGCTGGCGTCGTCCTCGCGCCGCTTCCTCACCTTACGCTTCTGCCTGGGGTCAGGGTGGCGGCGGTCATGATTCAGCATGAACGGCCAGATGCACGTCCCGGGATCAGGGCAGGGCCGATCCCCTCATGCCGGCCTGGCCCGCAGCGCTACGGGCCAGTTCCATTCAGCGCCTCCGACATTCGGAACTAGACCTGCCGTCAGGCCCAGACGTTGCCGGACAGCGCCACATACACGCCGGCATCGCCGAAGCCCACGATGTCGGAATGACCGTCGCCGTTCACATCGGCAAGCTCGCGCGGGAAGCGGTCGTCGCTCGCCCAGCCGCCGGCGCTGGCACCAGCACCGAAGCTGGACGAGCGCAGCGCCATCGGCCCGAAGCCGCCCGACCCGTCCGCCAGCGACACATAGACGCCGGCATCGCCGAAGCCGACGATGTCGGCACGGCCATCGCCGTTCACGTCGGCCAGCTCGCGCGGGAAGCGGTCGTCGCTTGCCCAGCCGCCCGCGCTGGCACCGGCGCCGAAGCTGGCCAGGCGCAGCGCCATCGGCCCGAAGCCGCCCGACCCATCGGCCAGCGACACATAGACGCCGGCATCGCCGAAGCCGACGATATCGGCACGGCCGTCGCCGTTCACGTCGGCAAGCTCGCGCGGGAAGCGGTCGTCGCTCGCCCAGCCACCGGCGCTGGCACCGGCACCGAAGCTGGCCGAGCGCAGTGCCATCGGCCCGAAGCCGCCCGACCCATCGGCCAGCGATACGTAGACGCCGGCATCGCCGAAGCCGACGATGTCGGCACGGCCATCACCGTTCACGTCGGCCAGCTCGCGCGGGAAGCGGTCGTCGCTCGCCCAGCCACCGGCGCCGTCACCGGCACCGAAGCTGGCCGAGCGCAGCGCCATGGTCCCGAAGCCGCCCGACTCGTCGGCCAGTGCCACGTAGACGCCGGCATTGCCGAAGCCGACGATGTCGGCGCGACCATCGCCGTTCACATCGGCCAACTCGCGCGGGAAGCGGTCGTCGCTTGCCCAGCCACCGGCGCTGTCACCGGCACCGAAGCTGGCCGAGCGCAGCGCCATCGGCCCGAAGCCACCCGACCCGTCCGCCAGCGACACGTAGACGCCGGCATCGCCGAAGCCGACGATATCGGCATGGCCGTCGCCGTTGACGTCGGCAAGCTTGCGCGGGAAGTGGTCGTCGCTCGCCCAGCCACCGGCGCTGGCACCGGCGCCGAAGCTGGCCGAGCGCAGCGCCATCGGCCCGAAGCCTGAAGATGACTGAGGCTCGGCCGGCGTGGGCGTATCCGGCGTGGGTTGGCTGCGCGGGTAAGGCAGCCCATCGCCGGGGGCATTCGGGTCCGTCAATTCGGCAAGGGTGAGCTGCGTATTGGTGAACTGGAACAGCTCGAAGTTCAGGACCGTATCCGTGCCATCGCGATCCGGAACATTGTCCGTGATCTGGAAGCCGTTCGGAATCACGCTGATGGTATAGTCCGAGCGATTACCCAGGAAGAAGATGCGGTCGGTCCCCTCGCCACCATCGACGTAGTCATTGCCTTCGGAAACCCGGATGAGATCGTCGCCGCCAAGCCCATAGACCGTGTCTGCGCCGTTGAATCCCTGGATGTAATTGCCGAGATCGCTGCCGTAGATGACGTCGTCATGCCCGGTGCCGGCGATTCCAGAGATATTGATCAACGCATCTTGCGCACCAAAGCCGTCGTTGTCGACGACACTGGCGAAGAGCCGCGCCCTGATCCCGAATGGCGACGTGTAATAGGCCGCGATGTTGAAACCGCCGGCGCCGTCGATGACGTCGCTGCCGGCAGCGCCGATGATTGTGTCATCGGCGCCCGTGCCGATGAGCGTGTCCGATGCGTCCGTTCCCAAGATCAGCGGCATGGATTTCACCAATGAGTTATTGTTGTGCTAAAATATAGCGACCCTTGGTTGATGTGTTGTCACAGTACCGTCAGCTTTCAGTTGCTTGCCTCACATATCGGTTTGTTTCGACTCTAGCTTAAACTTGGGTTTTTAAGTGGGCAGGCCAGAAGCGCCTGACAGAACCAGCGTCGGACGAAACGCCAGGCGACGATGGCGGCACGCCGCTCGTCGCGGCTGCCGACCGCCGGGACCGCCCGACCAGGACCAGGATGCGCGCGGCGACCCCCCGATGCCGGCCCGTCCGGCGCCGCTCCCGATGCCGGGCTGGAGTTGGCGGCGGGTCAGGGCCCGGCGGCAGCGGCGGTGATCGTAAGCCGCGTCGGCGTGCAGCTTGCTGGTCGCTTGCGGCGACTGCCCCCAGGACTGCCGGATCGGCGGCACGGCATCGACCACCGCCTCCGGCATCCTGCCGGCATGCAGGTCGGCGCCGGTCAGCCGAAGCGCGAGCGGGAGGCCCTTGGCATCGGTGAGGATGCGGTGTTTCCAGCCCGGCTTGCCCGCAACCCGCGGATCGCCTCCAGCCGCTCCGCCATGCGGCGCCCCGCCGCCTCCATCGACAGCGTCGCCCGCAGATCCGCCTGCGCCCGCGCACCCAGCGCCGCGGCGAAGTCCCGGTTCTCCCAGACCCGCCGCATCAGCTGCGCCGCATGCGCCTCCGACGGATTGGCCCAGCGGGTGCCGACGTCGTAGGGCGGCGTGGGCTTGCTGATCTCGATCAGCGAGTGGTCGACCAGCAGGCTGTTGTCGTCGTTCATGAAGTCGAGGTTGCCGGAATACCGCGTGCCGATCACCGGCTTCGCCAGCAGCATCGCCTCGGCCATGGTCAGGCCGAGCCCCTCGCTGCGATGCAGGGAGATGTAGCTGTCGCAGGCATCCATCAGCGAGATGGTCTCGTCCATGGTGAAGACGCGGTCGATGATCATGATCTTGCCGCCCGCCTCCGCCGCCGCCGCATGCAGCTCGGCGATCAGCGCCGGATGCTTCTCCCCGAAGGAGGTCTTCAGGATCAGCATGACCGGCTCGGTCGCCGCGAAGGCCTGGCGGAAGGCGCGGATCAGCCCGAGCGGATTCTTCCGCTCCATGATGCTCATCATGTGGAAGGCGAAGAGGAAGGTGAATTGCCCCGGCGGGATGCCGAACTGCGCCGTGCTGCGCCGGGTGAAGGCCGGCAGCTCCACCCCCGGCATGAACTCGAAGACCGGGACGTCGAAGCGCGACCGCAAGGCATCGCCGACGAAGCGCGTGGCGGTCCAGAGCTCGTCCGTCTGCTCGACCGCGCCGGCCCAGGCGGCGGGGACGGAATCGAGTTCCCAGTACCAGTAGCCGATCCGGTGGGTGCGCTTGCGCCGCGGCTGCAGCCCGGACCTGGCGAAGGCCTGGCCGAAGAAGGGCTCGGGCTGGATATGCAGCAGGGTCGTGTCGTGCAGCTCGAAGCCCGCGAAGGCGGCATGCTGCGGCAGGTCGTGGTCGGTATCCACCGGCACGTTGCGCAGCGCCACCTCGTGGCCCACCTCGCGCAGCCCCTGCACCACGGAAAGCGTGGAGGTCCGCAGCCCGGACGGGTAGCAGAGATGGCCGATGACGGTCAGGCCGGGCACCGCCAGGGCCTCGGCCAGCGGGGCCTGTGCCTGGGCCGCGAGCCAGGCCCACTCCGCCTCCGTCAGCCCCGCCGCCGGGCCGGCGAGCCAGCCGAGCAGCGCCTGCGCCGCGGCCGGGCTGGCGAAGGGATCGGGGTGCTGCTGCTGCCAATGCAGCCGGCTGTTCCAGCCGAGCCGGATCTGCTCGGCCGGCGTCAGCGTCACCGGCCATTGCGCCGGGTCGGTCCAGCCGCCCTCGCTGCGGTAGGTCGCGCGGAACCAGGCGGCCATGCGGTCCTGGCCGAAGACGGTGAGGCCATCCGGGAACAGCCCCTGCCAGCCCGGGTTGAACCGGTAGCTCAGCAGCAATTCCCGGGCAGGATCCTCGGCGCACTCCAGCGCCAGCCACCAGATCTCCTCGAGCGCCAGGGGCAGGCCATCCCGCCGCAGCAGGAAGCCCAGCAGGCTGGCGCGGCCCGGCGGCAGGAAGGCCAGCACGAGGTCCCCGGCCAGGCCGCCCTGCACCAGCACCGCCTGCCGGGCCCGCGCCGAAAGCCCGGCGCCGAGCGCCTCCAGGACCAGGGCGACGGCCTCGGCGGACAGGCCGAACCGCGCCCCGCCCTCGCGGCCCAGCCAGCGGGCGAAGGCGCCCTCGGCACCGGCGGACAGCGCATCGGGAAAGCGCTGCCGCAGATCCTGCCGCCGCCGCAGCAGGGTCAGGCACCAGCGCGCCGCGGCCGCCCGGTCGCCGATCGCCTCGGGCAGCACGGGCGGCCAGAACAGCGCCGAGGCCGGCAGGCCGACCGCTTCGGCCACCTCGGCATCGTTGGCGAGGTCGAGCGGCATCGGGCTCGCCATCCCGGCGCTGTGGATGCGCAGCTCGCGCACCAGGGCCGCGGCATTGCCGAGCTCTCCGGCCACCCGCAGGCGCGGGATGTTGCTGTCGGCATCCAGCGCCGGGTGGAAGTAGGGATCCGCGTGATAGCCGAAGCGCCGGATGTCATAGGCGGTCCGGGTCAGGTCCTCGACCGGGTTGCGATGCCCCCGGCTGGCACCCTCGTGATGAATGAGCCTGGCGAAGGGCGTATAGGCAGTGCGCCAGCCGCCCGCCCGGGCCGCGAGGCAGAGCGCCACGTCGCTGTTGGCCATGACCAGGGTCTCGTCGAAGCCGCCGGCCTGGGCGAAGACCTCGCGCCGGACCATCTGGCAGGCGCCCATGATCGCGGAGACGGTGCGCGGCACCATGGGGGAGCCGATCGGGCCCCAGTCGGCCTCCGGCGCCAGGCGGAACAGCAGGCCGCAGAGATGCATGCCGATGACGACCCCGGCATGCTGCAGCTGCCCATCGGGATAGACCAGCATGGTGCCGACCACGCCGACCCCCGGCCGCAGCGCATAGCGCACCAGCTCCTCGAGCCAATCGGGCCGGGTGACGGCGATGTCGTTGTTGAGGAACAGCAGCAGCGCGCCGCGCGCCACCGCGGCCCCGGCATTGCAGGCGGCGGAGTAGTTGAAGGGCCGCAGGAAGGGCACGACGCGGATCGCCCCCGCCGCCTCGAGCCGGGCATAGAGGGCCAGCGTCGCCGGATCGCTGGAGCCGCTGTCGACCACGATGATCTCGATGGCCGGGTACCGCGTCTCCTCCAGCAGTCCGCGCAGGCACTGCTCCAGCAGCACCGGCTGGTCCTTGTTCGGGATCACGACCGAGACCAGCGGCGGCGCGGCGATCGGCCAGGTCGCGCGCTGGGTGCCGTCGGGCTGGGTCGTCACCGTGGCGGCGATGCCCTGGCGCTGCCAATGCGCGGCCAGCACCGCGCGCAGCTCCGCCGCGGCGGGCCCGTCCGCCGCCGGCCGGTCGCCCGGCGTGCCGGCCGGCCGGTGGCAGAGGATGCGGGCGATGCGGGCGACGCGGGCCGCCGCCGCGGTGAGGCGGAGGTGCAGGTCCCATTCCGCCCCGGCCCCCAGCCCCGGCGTGAAGCCGCCGGTCGCCTCGACGGCCTCACGCCGCAGGGCGGTCGGTCGGCCGAAGTAGTTGAAGGCCTCCAGCAGCTCGGGCGACCATTCGGGCTTGAGGCCGGGCGCGCTGCGGCGGCCGGAAGGCGCGATGCGGTCCTCGTCGCCATGGACGACATCGGCCTCCGGCACCGAGGCGAGCGTGGCCAGGGCCTCCGGCGTCAGCTGGTCGCCCGGGTCGAGCACCAGCAGCAACGCACCCCCGGCGCCGGCGGCGAGGGCGGCCAGCATGGCACCCCGTTCGGCGGTCTCCAGCGCCTGGCGCGTGATCTGCGGCGTCAGCAGCGGCTCCAGCCCGGCCAGCGCCGTCTCGGTGCCCGGCGCGAAGCCGATCCGGCAATCCCAGTGCAGCCCCGGCTGGGCCTGCAGGCTCGCCAGCGTCGCCGCCAGCGCTGATTCGGCCGGCTGTGCCGGGTCGGGCGGCCCGGCCGCCTCGGCCGATGCGACCGGGATCAGCACCGTGATCCGGCCCGGCTCGGACGGGGCCAGCGGCACCGCCGCCTCATGCTCGGCGATCCATTGCTGGTAGCGGTCGGTGATCGAGATGACCGGGGCGGCGGTGACCGGGCCGCTTCCCAGCATGGCCTGGCCGAGCGCCTGGCGCAGTCCGGCCCGCCCCCTGCTGCGCCAGGCCGCCTGCAGGCTGCCGGCCGATTCCCGGAACTGCTGCGGCTCCTGCAGCCAGCGCTGGCCGAGCGAAAGGGCCAGCCGGGCACCGACCAGGGGCCGGTTGGTCGGCCGGGCCTGCACCATGCCCAGGCGGAAGGGACCCTGCGCCACCGGCGGGCTCATCGACAGGGCGACGGCATTGGGCGGCAGATGGACCATGAGGGTCCAGGACCCATCGCCGAGCCGGCGCGGCAGGACGACGCGCAGCGGCTGGAACCCCGAGCCGGTATCGACCTTCAGGCCCGGCACGACGGAGGCATTGCGCGGCCCCTGCGCCGGAATGGTCAGGCGCAGCCAGCCCTTCGGCAACCCCTCCACGCCGGGCAGCAGCCGGAACGCCGCTGCCGGCCCCGTGGCCTCCCACCAGCCATCGGCACGGTCGATCTCGACCAGATCGCGCAGGATTTGCGGCTTGAGGAACTGAGGCTTGGGCATCAAGGCATTCCGTTCAGGGGCAAGGCCAGGGAGCGGGGCAAGGGGGTGTGGCTTGCAGGCGGACCAAAGGGGGGGACGGCGGGCGGCGAGCCTGACGGCTGCAAGATCTATTCCCCGGCGGCGACCCGGCGGCGCCAATCATCCAGCACGGCGCGCAGCGTATCCTGCCAGGGGATCGCCGGCGCCCAGCCCAGGATGTCCCGCGCCCGCGACGGATCGCCCTGCACCCGCGGCACATCGGTGGGCCGCAGCCGCGCCGCCTCCTCCTCCAGCCGGGCCTCGAGGCCCGCCAGGGCCAGCAATTCGGCCAGGATATCGCCGACCCGGCGGGGCTGCCCGCTGCAGAGATTGATGGCCAGGCCCGGCGCCAGGCGGTCGGCCATGCCGAGGGCCAGCACATAGGCGGCGCAGACATCCCGCACGTCGAGGAAGTCCCGCCAGCGGTCCAGCGCGCCGGTGCGCACCACCGGCGGCTGCAGCCCTGCCTCGATCCGCGCCACCTGATGGGCGAAGGCCGCCACGACGTAGTTCAGCGTCTGCCCCGGCCCGGTATGGGTGAAGGGCCGCAGCCGCACCGCCCGCAGCCCGCGCAGGGCCATCTCGCCGATCGCCAGATCGGCCGCGGCCTTGCTGGCGGCATAGGGATTGGCCGGCAGGAAGGCGGCATCCTCGGTGAGCGGCTGCCCGGCCCGGAAGCTCAGCCCATAGACCTCGGCCGAGGAGACGAAGAGGAAGGCGGCCTCCGGCGCGGCGCGCAGCACCGCCTCGCCCAGGGCGACCGTGCCGAGCAGGTTGGCCCGCCAGGTCTCTGTCGGCTGCCGGAAGGAAGCGGCGACATCGGCCTGTGCCGCCAGGTGCAGGACCGCATCCGGCCGCGCCGCGGCGATCGCCTCCGCGAAGCCCTCCGGCGCCAGCAGGTCCAGCTGCAGATGCGCATCCGTGCCAGGGACGGCATCCCCGCCCCCATCCCCGGCGCCACGGCCGGCCCCGATCAGCACCGCATCGGGAAAGCCGGCGCGCAGCAGGGGCAGCAGGGTCTGCCCGACGAAACCGCCGGCGCCGGTGACCAGGATGCGCGCAGGCGATGTCATGGCAGGCGGACCGTGTCGGGCCTCACCGTATCAACGCGCCCGGGCGCGATGGCGCGCCAGGTCGGCATCGACCATTTCCCGGATCATGTCCTCGAGCGTCGTCGTCGCCGCCCAGCCGAGCTTCGCCTTCGCCTTGGAGGCATCGCCCAGCAGGACATCCACCTCGGCGGGCCGCAGGAAGGCCGGATCCGTCTTCACGAAATCCTCGTGGTTCAGGCCGACATGCTCGAAGGCGATGCGCACCATGTCGCGCACGGTCACGGTGCGGCCGGTCGCCACCACGTAGTCGTCGGCCTTGTCCTGCTGCAGCATCAGCCACATGGCCTGGACATAGTCCCGCGCATGGCCCCAGTCGCGCTTGGCGTCCATGTTGCCCATGGGCAATTCGCTGGCCGTGCCGAGCTTGATGCGGGCAACGCCGTCGGTGACCTTGCGGGTGACGAATTCGATGCCCCGCAGCGGGCTCTCATGGTTGAAGAGGATGCCGCTCGAGGCGTGCAGGCCGAAACTCTCGCGGTAATTGACCGTCATCCAATGCGCGTAGAGCTTGGCCACCGCATAGGGCGAGCGCGGGTAGAAGGGCGTCCTCTCGCTCTGCACCGGTTCCTGGATCAGCCCGTACATCTCGGACGAGGAGGCCTGGTAGAAGCGCGCCCCGGGCGCCACCAGGCGCACCGCCTCCAGCAGGTTGTTGGCGCCGAGCGCGGTGACCTGGCCGGTCAGCAGGGGCTGGTTCCAGGACGTCTTGACGAAGGACTGGGCGCCGAGGTTGTAGACCTCGTCCGGCTTGACCTCGTTCAGGATTCGAATCAAGGACGACAGGTCTATCAAGTTGCCGTCCATCATACGGACCTGGCCGACAATACCGAGCCACCGCAGACGCTCATCCACGACGTCACTTGAAGAAGATCGGCGCAGCAGGCCGTATACTTCGTAGCCTTTTTCCAGCAGCAATTTCGATAGGTATGCCCCGTCCTGACCGGTAACACCCGAAATAAGCGCGCGCGGCATGCTACGTAACCCTATTGCAACCCGGGCGGTGTCTTTAACAATCTTGGCTGCATATGCCAACACAAGTGGCGCCGCCCCCGAGCCTGCCGGCCGGGCCCATGCCGGGCGCGGCCCATGGGCAACACCTCACCGAGGCCCCGGAATGAAACGGTTCTTCCGGAACGGTTGCCAGGGCTGCATGTGCCAGGGCGGCATGTGCCGGGGCGACGCCGCCAGCGCATCGGCAAGCCCATCCAGCTCCAGGTTGCTGTTGTAGAAAGGATCCTGCAGGAGCGTCCGGCCCCAGCGCCGCTGCATGTAGGCGACCTCGCCGGCGAAGCGCCGCGCCTTCTCCGCCGTCACATCCTCCCCGCGCGACGCGGATTCCAGGTGGTAAAGCTCGGCGAAAGGCGTCCACAGGATGCGCCCGCCGGCCTCGCGGATGCGCAGGCAGAGATCGACGTCGTTGAAGGCGACCGCCAGATGGGCCGCGTCGAAGCCGCCCACGGATGCGAAGGTTTCACGCCGCAGCGCCATGCAGGCCGCGGTCACCGCCGCCACCTCGCGCACCATAGCGAGGCTGCCGTGATGGCCGGCATCGCCACGCGGAACGCCCAGGCGGTAGTGGCCCGCGACCCCGCCGGCGCCGGTCACGACCCCGCCGTGCTGCAGGGTGCCGTCGGCATAGAGCAGCTTGGCACCGACCGCCCCGACATCCGGCCGCACCGCATGCGACACCAATTCGCGCAGCCAGTCGCCGGCCATCACCTCGATGTCGTTGTTCAGCAGCAGCAGGATGTCGCCGCGCGCCGTCGCCGCGGCGGCATTGTTGAGCGCGGCGTAGTTGAAGGCGCCGGGCTCCGCCAGGATCCGCACCCGCGGGTCCGCGCGCAGCCGGTCGAACAGCGCATGGGTGGCGGCTTCGGTGCTGCCGTTGTCCACCAGCAGGAATTCCAGGTCGGGATAATCGGTGCGTTGCAGGACGCCCTCGGCGCAGACGGCGACCAGCGCCGCCCGGTCCCGGGTCGGAACGATCACCGAAACCAGCGGCGGCACCTTGGGCTGCGGCCAGACCACCCGCCGCCAGCCGGCCTCCGCCGGAGGGAGCATCCTGACCTCCGCGGCGATGCCCCGGGCGGCCAGGGCCGCCGCCACGGCATCGGCCTCCGCGGCGGCATCGGGCCGGGGCGCGTCCGGCGGCCGCTCGCAGAGCAGCGCCGGCAGATGGCGGATGCGCGCCGCATCGAGGCCCAGGGCAGCGCGCAGGCCGCGGCCGTACCAGCCGCCCGGCGCCGTGGCATCCGCCCCGAGCACGCCCGGCCGGAATGCGACGGCATGCCCGAACAGATCGGTCCCGAGCAGCCGGTCGCGGTCGAAACCGGGCTTGAACCAGGGATGCGCGCCCGGCTGGCCGGGCTCCGGCCGGATCTCGTCGCCGTAGATGATCGCCAGCTCCGGGTCCGCCGCCGCGGCGGCGGCCAGGCGGTACAGGGCGGTCTCCATCAGCCGGTCGCCGGCCCAGAGCGGCACGACCCAGTCGCCGGCGGGGGCTTCCCAAGCCGGGTCGCCGGCCCCGGCGACATCGCCGATGCGGCGATCCTCCACCCCGGATACGCCGCCGAGCACCCGCAGCTCCCAATGCCAGTAGCCTTGCGCCAGCACCGAGCCAAGCGTCGTGGCGAGTTGCGACGGCGTCGCCCCGCGGGCATCGAGCCGCAGCGACAGCAGCGGCGGATCGGCCAGGGCGGCGATATGCGCGGCGATCGCCGCCCGGTCCCGCGGCGAAGGCGTCGCATGGGCCTGCAGCCAAAGCCGGACAGCCTGCGGGTCGCGGGGATCGGCCCCTGGCGGGGGACCCTTGCCGAAGATCCGCCGGGCCCGGGCCGCCAGCCGGATGCGCAGCGCCCCGCCGGAGGCCGGCAGCAGCGACCAGGCGAAACGCCAGGACCGGAGGCCAAGACCCAGCAGGCGGTGCCTCAGCCGGGTCATCGCGGCCCCGTCCCGGCGATGCGGCGGCATGATGTGCGTTTGCAGGTATCGGCCCCAGGCACGTCCATGCCGCGTGATGTCCCATCGAACGGCAACGACTGCGCGGACCGGCCTGGCGCTTCCCGCCTCATCGCAGCAACAGGCCTGGTTGGGGCGCCAGGATTCGAACCTGGGAATGGCGGTACCAAAAACCGCTGCCTTACCGCTTGGCTACGCCCCAGCAGCGGCGCCTGGATAGGACCCGGCCCCCCCTTCGTAAAGCCCCCTCGTAAGCCCCGCCGTCATTCCGCCCCGAACAACCCGCCCGCCGAGCGCCACCACGCCGGCGGCAGCCCCGCCGCCGCCACCGCCGCCTCGGCCGGGGTGGCGAAAAGCCCGAAGCAGGTGGCTCCGCTGCCGCTCATCCGCCCCAGCAGGCAGCCGGGCAGCCCCCGCAGCGCCGCCAGCACCGTGGCCACCGGCGGGCAGCAGGCGATCGCCGGCGCCTCCAGGTCGTTCCGCAGGGCGCCGAGGTCCCGCGCCATGGCCGCGGCATCGGCCCAGCCCGCCGGCAGCCGCGCCGCCGGGGTGAAGCCGGGGCCCCGCGCCCGGAACACCTCCGGCGTGGACAGCGCCAGGCCCGGATTGACCAGCAGCAGCCCGCAACCGGGCAGGGCAGGGGCCGGCAGCAGCACCTCCCCCACCCCCTGCATCCGCCGCGGGCGGGAGGCGAGGCAGACCGGCACATCCGCCCCCAGCCGCTCCCCGATCGCCGCCAGCCGCGCCGCCGGCGTGCCCAGCCCCCAGAGCCGGTCGAGCAGCCGCAGCGCCGCCGCGGCATCGGCCGAGCCGCCGCCGATGCCCGAGGCCACCGGCAGATGCTTGCCCAGCCGCAGCGCCGCGGCGGCCGGGATGCCCGCCTCCGCCGCCAGCGCCCGGGCGGCGCGCAGCACCAGGTTGTCCGGCTCCGCCTGCAGCCCCGCCGCGAAGGGGCCGTCGAGCGCCAGGCTCAGCCCCGCGGCCGGCGCGGCCTCCAGCGCATCGGCCGCCGCGCCGAAGACCACCAGGCTGTCCAGCAGGTGGTAGCCATCCGCCCGCCGGCCGGTGACATGCAGGTACAGGTTGACCTTGGCCGGCGCCGCCTCCCGCATCGTCGCCATCCTCAGCCCCCGCCTTCAGCGCTGCGCCGTCGAGGACGGGTAGCCCGGCAGCCCGTCCTTCAGCTTGGTCTCGATCTTGGCGATCTCGGCCGGCTCCGGCTCCATGGTCAGGGCGCGGCGCCACTGGAATTGCGCCTCCCGCTGCCGCCCCGCCGCCCAATAGGCATCGCCCAGGTGGTCGTTGATGACGCTGTTGCGCGGCTCCAGCTCGACCGACTTCTCCAGCCAGGTCACCGCCTCCGGCAGGTTGCCCAGGCGGAACATCACCCAGCCGAGGCTGTCGGCGATATTGCCGTCCTGCGGCCGCAGCTCGGTCGCCCGCAGCAGCATGGCCTTGGCCCGGTCCAGGTTCTTGCCCTGCTCGGCCCAGGTATAGCCGAGGTAATTCAGCACATAGGGCTGCTCCGGCGCCAGCTCGAGCGCCCGCAGCAGGTCGGCCTCGGCGCGGGCCCAGTCGCCTGCCCGTTCGCGCGCGATGCCGCGCGCATAGAACAGCGGCCAGTCGCGCTCGCTGCCCGGGCCGCTGCGGGCCAGGGCCATGTCATAGGCCTGCGCCGCCTCGGGGAAGCGCTCCCGCCGCCGCAGCAGGTCGCCCAGCCGGGCGGCGGGCTGCGGGCTGCCGGGATTGCCGGCGGCCAGCTGGCGCAGCAGCGCCACCGCCTCGTCGGTGCGGTCCAGCTTGTCCAGCAGCGCCGCGCGGCGCAGGGCGACCACCGGGGCCAGCGGGTCGTCCGCCGCCACCTGGTCCAGCGCCGCCAGCGCCTGCTCGCCATGGTTCTGGTCGGACAGGGTATCCGCCACCAGCACCTGCGCCGCGGCGAAGCCCGGCCGCAGCCGCAGCGCCAGCTGCGCCAGCACCAGCGCGAAATCATTGGAGCCCTGGCCGCGCAGCGCGCTCGCCAGCGCGGTATAGGCCTCCGCCATGCCATCCGCCGGGGAGGCGACGCCGCGCGCCGCAAGCGCCTGCCGCCGGGCCGCCTCGGTCGCCGCCATGGCGGCATCGTCGCCGCTGGCCAGCACGCCATCCAGCAGCCGCTGCGCCTCCGGCCCGCGGCCGGCGCGGTTCAGCACGCCGGCGGCCAGCACCGCCAGCCGCCAGGGCGGCTGCGGCTGGTCCGCCACCGCCTGCCGGGCGAAGCGCTCGGCATCGCGCGGCCGGGCCGCGATATCGGCGATCAGCGCCGCATGCAGCGCATTCAGCGCCCGCAGCCGGTTGGCCTCGACCAGCGGGCGGAGGGTCGCCAGCGCCTGGTCCGGCTGGCCGCGGCCCAACTGGACCCAGGCGAGCAGCGCCGGCTGCAGCACCTGCACCGGGCCGCTGCGGCCGAGCACGCGCAGCCGCTGTTCCGCCCGGTCCCAGCGCCCGGCCTGCACGTCGCCCCCGGCCAGCAGCAGGTTCGCCGCCGGGTTGTCGCCCAGGCGCCGGGCGAGGCGCACCGCGTCCGGCCGCCCATCCAGCAGGGTGGCGATGAAGGCGCGGTTCAGCACCTCCGGCTGGTCCGGGTCGGCCCGCAGCGCCGCCAGCAGGCTGTCGGCGGCGGTTTTGGTATCCGTCTCCGTGGTGGCGAAGCGGCCCATCAGGTAGCTGCCGAAGGCCCCCATGGAGGGCTGGCTGGTGGCGGGGCGCGCGCCGCGTTCCCGCCCGGTCGTCCCCCCATGGGCCGCCCCCCCATGGGGCGCCCCGCCGGCGGCACAGGCGGACAGGAGTGCGGCTGCCAGAAGGACGAGCCGGAGCGGGGGGCCGGGGAACTGCATCCGACCGAGGCTAACCCAGAATGCCGCGCTGCGATATCGCCACGGTGATCACCGCAGGCGGCAATTATGCCGGGAAACCTCCCGCAGCCGGTTGTTTCGGACCGCATCCGGCATGTTAGGCTTGGGCAATCTCATGCATCGCGAAGGGTGGAGACAGATGCGCGCAAGGTTCCTGCTTATCCTCGGCCTGGTCCTGGCCGGGCTCGGCGCAACGCCGGCCCAGGCGCAGAACCGCTTCAGCCTGGTGAACAGCACCGGCCAGACCATCGAGCGCGTCTATGTCTCGCCCTCCCGCCTCACCGCCTGGGGCAACGACGTGCTGGGCCAGGCGGTGCTGCCGCCGGGGCAGAGCACCTGGATCGTGCCGCAGCTCTCGGACTGCATGCTGGACATCAAGGTCGTCTACCAGGGCGGGCGGGAGGAGGAGCGGCGCGGGGTCAATGCCTGCACCCTGTCCCGCGTGGTCTGGGGCGGCGCCCCCGCCGGCGTCGGCGACCCGAGCTTCCAATTCGTCAACAGCACCGGCGTGGTGGTGAACGAGCTCTATGTCTCGCTCAGCACGGATACCAGCTGGGGCCGCGACCGGCTCGGCCAGGGGACGCTGGCCCCGGGCGCCGGCATGCCGGTCAGCCTGCCGGCCGGCAAGGTCTGCACGGTCGATATCCGGGTGGTCTATGCCGATGGCCGGGCGCTGGAGCGGCGCCGGGTGGAGACCTGCTCCCTGCGCGAGCTGAACTTCAGGTAATCCGGCCGTAGTCGCCGAATTGCGCGAAGACCTCGCGCAATTCGGCCTCGGTCAGCAGCACCGGCGCCAGCCCGGCGGCGCGCAGCGCCAGGTATTGCCGGGCGAGGTTCTCGACCTCCATCGCCAGGGTCTTCGCCCCGGCCAGCGTCGTGCCCAGCGCCACCGACCCGTGGTTGGCCAGCAGCGCCGCCCGCCGCCCCGCCAGCGCCGCGACGCAGGCCTCGGCCAGCGCGGCGGTGCCGAAGGTGGCATAGGCCGAGCACGGGATATCCGCCCCGCCGCCGAGGGCGATCATGTAGTGGAAGGGCGGGATGCCTTGCCGCGCGCAGGACAGCGCGGTGGCGAAGGGGCTGTGGGTATGCACCACCGCCCCCACCTCCGGCCGCGCCGCATAGATCGCGGTGTGCAGCCGCCATTCCGAGGAAGGCCGCCGCTGCCCCGCCAGCACGCGGCCTTCCAGCGCCACCTCCACCAGGTCCTCCGGCCCGCAGTCCGCATAGGGCAGCCCGGCCGGGGTGATGAGGCAGCCGCCCGCGGTGCGGCAGGACAGGTTGCCGGACTTGCTCGGCATGAAGCCGAGCGCATCCAGCGCCCGCGCCGCCTCGATGATCGCAGCCTTCATGCCTTGATCCAGGTCTCGGAGAAGGCGAGCATCGCCGTGCTGATCGCATGCCCCGCGACCACCCGCGGCAAGGTCTCGCCCGGCAGCACCGTGCCGTTCACCGTGATGCTCGCGCGCTCGCAACCGACGAAGAGGCTCGGCATGTGGTGCTTGCCCGTCGCCGAATGCTCCGGCGCGAGGGCGAAGCAGAAGGGCGCGCCGAGCCCGGCCCAGGTGAGCTTCACCGACATGCCGGGCGCCGTCACCACCTCGGAGTAGGTGCTGCCCGCATCGCCCTCGGTGGCGACGCTGTCGAGCGGCGCGTAGCGCAGCCCGGCGAGCCCCGGCAGCCCGCGCCAGGCGCCGAAGTGGGAGACGAAGCCGGCGACCAGGTAGCGCGCCAGCGGCTCGTTGTCGGTCAGGCAGACATTGCCCGGCGCATCGGCCTCGCCGGGCGATTGCAGCAGCACCAGCGCATGGCCGCGGCCATGCGGGGAGAGCACGACGCGGAAGAAGCTGGCCAGGGTGGTGAAGGGGCCGGCCGGGTCGGTCTTCAGGCTGATGCCGGGATTCTCGCCGGACCATTCGACCTGTCCGGGGAAGCTGATGGGCTCGGCCATGGCGGCTATCTCCTCCTTGTTTGCGGCGCATTCAGCCATGCGCGAGGGCGCGGGGCCATCCCTTTCCCCTTGCGGGAGCGGCGGTCCCGTCCCCATCTCCGCTCGATGGGCAAGGGACGAACCAGCCAGGGACTGCGCCTGCTCACCGCGCTGCTAGCGCTCGCCCTGCTCTGGCTGCCGGCTCTGCCGCCCGCCCCGGCCATGGCCGCCCCCGCCACCATGGCCATGGCCGATTGCGCCAGCCATGCCGCGGCCGCGCCGGACCACCCTCAGGCGCCGGCCAGGGCGCCGGACCAGGCCCACCCGGCCTGCTGCATCCTCGGCCAATGCCCGATGCTGGCGGCGCTGCTGCCGCCGCAGCCCTGGGCGCTGCCCGGCCCCGGCATCGCCCTGGCGCCGGAGAGCCGGGACGGCACCGACCCGGCCGGCGTGCTGCGCGGCCCGCCGCGCCCGCCGCCCCGCCTCCCGGGCTGAAGCCGCCGCCCGGCACCGGGTGGATCATCACCCCCTCGTTTCATGCCCTGACCGGCACCGCCGGTTTCCAGGATACCGACCTATGCATCACCGTCTCCCGGGCCTCGCGCTCGCCGCCTGCCTCACGCTCGCCCTGACCCCCGCCGCCCGCGCCAGCATCGAGGAAGGCTATGCCCCCGGCGGCACGCCCGTCCCCAGCACCTGGTACCGCCGGGCCGATCCCGCCGCCCTCGCCGCCGACCGCGACTATGTCCGCGGCATGCGCCAGCACCACGCCGGCGCCCTGACGATGAGCGAGGCCTACCTGGCCGAGCCCGCCGCCCGCAGCCCCGCGCTGCGCCGCCTGGCGATCGCCATCATCCGCAACCAGCGCTTCGAGATCGCCCTGCTCGACGAGGTCGGCCGCAACCTCGACCGGCCGCCGCTGCGGCTCGGCGGCCTCGCGCTGCAGCCCATGGCGACGGATGGTCTCGCCCAGATGGCGCAGTTCCAGCGCTCCCCGATACCGGGGGCCGGCGCGCTGGGCCCGGTCTCGGAAGCGGATGTGGTCTTCGCCAAGGCGATGATCCTGCACCACCAGGGCGCGCTCGACATGGTGCGGGACTACCGGGCGGCCTCCGGCACGGGGCCGGCGGCCAATGGCTTCCTCGGCCTGGTCAACGTCGACATCGTCACCGACCAGACGCAGGAGATCGCGTTGATGCGGCGGGTCATCGCCGCCTGGCCGGGCGACGCCGCCGCCATCCCGGTGCCGCCCGGCATGGTCCATGGCATGCCAGGGATGGCGGCCGGGCCATCCTCCCCCGGCCACCACCACCACTGATCCGGCGCCTGGCTTGCGGTCCGCCACACGGACCACAAGCCAGGCCCGCCCCACGGTTTGGCGCCATGACAGGCAAAATCCTACCTGATTGGCATAATTTTGCGCAGAACCATCCGGTTCGCCGCCCGATGGGATGATTTAGGGCATTGAGCCCCCGGCCCCGGGGGCGTTTGATCCGGCCGAATTGCACGACCGAAAGGCTCAGCCCATGCAAGTCGGTGTTTTCATCCCGATCAACAACAACGGCTGGCTCACCTCGACCACCTCGCCGCAGTACCTGCCGAGCTTCGAGCTGAACAAGCAGGTCGTCACCCGCGCCGAGCGCTACGGCCTCGACTTCGCCCTCTCGATGATCAAGTTCCACGGCTTCGGCGGCCCCAGCAAATTCTGGGACTATGGGCTGGAAAGCTTCACCCTGATGGCCGGCCTCGCCGCCGTCACGACCCGCATCAAGCTCTTCGCCTCGATCGCCGTGCTGACCATGCCGCCGCCGGTCGCCGCGCGGATGGCCGTCACCATCGACAGCATCGCGCCCGGCCGCTTCGGGGTGAACATCGTCTCCGGCTGGCAGAAGGCCGAATACGCCCAGATGGGCATCTGGCCCGGCGCCGAGCATTTCAACAACCGCTACCAGTACTGCGCCGAATACGTCGACATCATGCGCGAGCTCTGGGCCGAGGGCGAAAGCAACTTCCAGGGCCGCTTCTTCCAGATGGAGGATTGCAAGCTGCTGCCGCAGCCCACCGGCCCGATCGAGGTGATCTGCGCCGCGCAATCGGACAAGGGCACCCGCTTCGCCGCCGAATACGGCGACTACAATTTCTGCGTCGGCTTCGGCGTGAACCAGCCGCAGCGCGTCGCCGCCTCCATCGCCCGCCTGACCGCGGCCACCGCCGAGACCGGCCGCAAGGTCGGCGCCCTGGTCATGCAGATGATCATCGCCGACGAGACCGACGAGGCCGCCATGGCCAAGTGGCAGCACTACTGCGACGGCATCGACCTCGAGGCCATGGCCTGGCGCAACGACCAGGCCGGCGCCGACAAATCCACCGACCCCTATGCGACCGCCAACCGCATGAAGCTGCAGGGCGAGCAGTACCCGACCAACCAGGGCGTCTTCGTCGGCAGCTACGCGACCGTCGCCGCCCTGCTCGACGAGATGGCGGCGATCCCCGGCATCACCGGCGTCATGCTGACCTTCGACGACTTCGTCATCGGCATGGACCAGTTCGGCACCCGCATCCAGCCGCTGATGAAGAGCCGCGCCCATATCCTGGCCGCGGCCTGAGGACATGCCCATGACCATCACCCGCCGCGCCGCCCTCGCCGCCGGCCTCGCCATCCCCGCTATCGGACGCGCCGCCGCCGTCGAACAGACCGCGGTCGAGGTCATCGGCGTGCGCGACCCGCAACTCGGCGCCCAGCTCGCGGTCGCCGACCAGTTCGGCCTGTTCAAGGAACAGGGCATCGACGTCACCATCCGCTGGACGCAATCGGCCGCCGATACGCTGACCATCCTCGGCGGCGGCTCGGCCAATATCGGTGTCGGCGGCAGCTTCACCCAGGTGGTCTTCGGCGGCCAGAAGCTGCCGATCCGCACCATCACCGCGCTGGCCGACATCGCGGAGACCCAGGGCTTCGTGCTCAGCCCCGGCGTGAAGCTGGCCTCGCCGAAGGAGTTGGAAGGCAAGCGCCTCGCCTTCACCCAGGGCAATTCCCAGGTCGTGCTGCTGGCCAAGCTGGCCGAGATGTTCAAGTTCGACCAATCGAAGATCACCCTGGTCAACATGAACCAGTCGGAAGGCGTGGTCGCCGCCTCGAAGGGCGATGTGCACGGGTTGCTCGGCTGGCAGCCGAACCTGTTCCGCCTCGTCGGCATGGGCGGCACCCTGTACTGCACCGGCGGCACGCTCTTCACCACCGGCACCGCCCAGGTGATGCCGGAGGACAACAAGCCACTCTACAACCATTCCACCCTGATGGCGACGCAGGACTGGATCGACACCAGGCCGAACACGCTCGCCGCCCTGCTGCGCGGGTTGCTGAAGGCCAATGCCATCATCAACGACGACCGGCCGCGCGCGATGACGGCGCTGCAGCGCGTGCTGCGCATCGATGCCGAGGCCCTCGCCGTCATGGTGAACGCCAACAAATACGCGCTCGGCATCACGCCCTCGCTGATCGCCAGCCATCGCTTCCAGAGCGAATGGGCGATGAACATCAAGCGCATCCCCAGCCCGCCGCGGCCGGAGGACTGCTTCTCGACGAAGATCCTCGACCTGATCGACCCCGCCCTCTCGACCTGGAAGCCGGCCGCATGAGCCTCACCCGCCGCCTGTTCCTCGCCGCGCCCGCGCTGATCATCCCGCCGACGCTGGCCTTCGCCGCGCCGGAGGAGAAGGAATTCGAATTCCTCGGCGTCCGCGACCCGCAGCTCGGCATGCAGCTCGCGGTCGCCGAGCATTTCGGCCTGTTCCGGGAGGAAGGCATCAACCTCACCTTCCGCTGGCAGCCCTCGGGCGGCGACGTGCTGACCGTCATGGGCAGCGGCTTCCCCATCGGTGTCGGCAGCCAGTTCGGCCAGATCGCCCTCGCCGCGCAGGGGATGCCGGTGAAGATCCTGACCGGCCTCGCCGATATCTCGGACACGCAGGGCATCGTCCTCGGCCCGAAGACGAAGATCACTGACCCGAAGGAGCTGGAAGGCAAGCGCGTCGCCTTCACCCAGGGCAACAACAGCCCGCTGATGTTCGTCAAGCTGGCCCAGCGCTTCGGCTTCGACCACACCAAGATCCAGATGATCAACATGAACCCCAGCGAGGGCGTCATCGCTGCCTCCAAGGGCGACGTCGACATCCTGCTGGCCTGGCAGCCCTTCCTGCACCGCCTGGTCACCATGGGCGGCACGTTGTTCGCGACGGGCGGCGCCACCTACTTCGGCGGCAGCAAGGTGGTGCTGCCGGAGGCGGAGAAGCTGCTCTATTCCCACTCCGTCATCCTGGCGAGCCAGAGCTGGATCGACAGCAAGCCGAATACCCTCGCCGCCCTGCTGCGCGCCCTGATCAAGGCCGATGCCCGCTTCAAGGCGGACCGCGCCGCCGCCATGCCCGGCATCCAGCGCGTGCTGCGGGTCGAGCCGGAACCGCTGAAGGTGATGACCGAGGCCAACCGCTACGGCGTCCTCATCGACCAGCCGCTGGTCAACAGCTACCGCTTCACCAACGACTGGGCCGTGGGAATCAAGCGCATCGCCGCCCCGCAGAAGCCGGAGGACGGCATCACCCCCGTCATCCTGGACCAAGTGGACCGCAGCCACGTCACCTGGCGGGCCGGCGCATGAGCGCGACCAGCCTCGACGCGGCCATCGCGCCCGCCCCCGCCGCCCGCGCCCCGTCGCCCTGGCCGAAGCGCCTCGCCGATGCCGGCATGCGCTGCCTGGCCATCGTCATCTTCGTCGCCATCTGGGCCGCGGTCAGCCTCGGCAACCAGTACATCTGGAAGGCCTTCAACCCCATCCTGCTGCCGACGCCGATCGACGTCGTCCGCGCCGGGATCGAGGCCGTCCAGACCGGGGAGCTGCAGGCCAACATCGTCGCCAGCATGAAGCGCGTCATCCAGGGCTTCGGCATCGCCGCCGTCTCGGGCGTGGTGGTCGGCCTCGCCGTCGGCACCTGGCGCCCGCTGGAGAAGCTGGTGGAGCCGATGATCGAGCTGCTGCGGCCGATCCCGCCGCTCGCCTTCCTGCCGATGATGGTGCTGTGGTTCGGCATCGGCGAGATGTCGAAGATCGCCTTCATCGCCTATGCCGCCTTCTTCCCGGTCTTCACCACCACGCTCGAGGGCATCAAGTACGTCGATCCGGTGCTGATCCGCGCCGCCTCCAGCCTGGGCGCCAGCCGCACCGACCTGTTCCGCTACGTGGTGCTGCCGGCGGCGACGCCCTCCATCATCACCGGCCTCCGGCTCGGCTTCGGTCTCTCGTTCTTCGTCATCGTCGCGGCCGAGTTCATCGCCGCCGACAGCGGCCTCGGCTACATGATCAACGATGCGCGGACCTTCTTCCTGGTCTCGCAGATGCTGCTCGGTGCCGTGGTCATCGGGTTGATCGGCTTCGTCGTGAACATCGCGCTGCGCGGCGTGGAATCCTGGCTGCTGCGCTGGCGCGTGGCGACGCGGAGCTAGGGCGATGGATCACCCCATGCCCCTGGCCGCCACCGCCATCACTGCGGCGACCGCCCGCCCGAAGATCAGCATCCAGGGCGCCGCCAAGCGCTTCGGCGACATGGTCGCGCTGGAGGGCGTCGACCTGGAACTGGCGGAGAACAGCTTCACCTGCCTGCTCGGCCCCTCCGGCTGCGGCAAGTCGACCCTGCTGAACATGATCGCCGGCTTCGCCGAGCCCAGCGCCGGCCGGGTGCTGGTGGATGGCGTGCCGGTGCAGGGGCCCTCCGCCGACCGCGGCGTGGTCTTCCAGGAATACGCCCTCTTCCCCTGGCGCACCGCCCTCGACAACGTCGCCTTCGGGCCGATGCTGAAGGGCCGCTCCAAGGCCGAGCAGCAGGAGGTCGCCCGCCGCTACCTCGCCCTCGTGGGCCTCGCCGGCCATGAACAGAAGTATCCCGGCAACCTCTCCGGCGGCATGAAGCAGCGCGTCGCCATCGCCCGGGCGTTGGCCAACGATCCCTCCGTCCTACTGATGGACGAGCCCTTCGGCGCGCTGGATGCCCAGACGCGGGAGACCCTGCAGGAGGAGATGCTGCGGATCTGGGAACAGGACCGCAAGACCGTGGTCTTCGTCACCCACTCGATCTCGGAGGCCATCTTCCTCGCCGACCGGGTGGTGGTCATGGCCACCCGCCCCGGCGCGGTGAAGCAGGTCTTCGACATCGACATGCCCCGCCCGCGCGAGCGCACCGACCCGGAATTCGCCCGGCTGGAGCGCGAGATCAAGCTGCTGGTGCGGGCCGAGGTCCAGAAGCTCGGGGTGATATAGAAACATCCGCCAGGGCGATGCGGCGGGGCAGCAGG
The DNA here is from genome assembly GCF_979252845.1 of Belnapia sp. AC561. Lineage (NCBI taxonomy): Bacteria > Pseudomonadati > Pseudomonadota > Alphaproteobacteria > Acetobacterales > Roseomonadaceae > Belnapia > Belnapia sp. AC561. The sequence continues at coordinate 3,286 of NZ_CEEDBP010000015.1, read as the reverse complement.
TCGCCATAGGCCGGCGTCCCCTCTCGCGCGAGGCGGCGGCTGGCCAGCCAGGGGAAGAAGCCCGGCGGCCTCGGCCGCGCCGCCAGCCAGTCCCGCAAGAGCGGCGCCGCGGTCTCCGGCAGCGCCTCGCTTCCGGCCAAAGCCTGGGCCTCGAACCCCGCCCGCGCCTGCCGCAGCTTCCGCCGCCAGGCCCGCACCGCGCCTTGCGGGCTGAACCAGCCGAGCGGCACCGCCCGCCACGTCGCCTCCTCCGCCACCACGATCCGGTCGCCGAGCAGCCCGGCGATCACCGGATGGATCTCCCCCAGGCCCACCGGCAGCCGCAAGCCGGCCTTGGCGATGCCATCCAGGAATTCGCCCCGAAGCGCATGCAGCGCCCCATGCAGCGCGCCGCCCGAGCGCATCTCGGCCCGCACCGCCGCCGCCCGCGGGCCGGAGCAGGGCAGCCCGGTCGCCGCCATGGCCGCCGGGTGCTCGGCCAGCGCCGCCGCCAGGGACCGCAGCGCGCCGGGGGCCATGGCCGCATGCGCCTCGACGAAGACATGCATCGCCGCCTCGGGCTTCAGCGCATGGACATACTGGTTCCAGGCATTGGCCCGGTCCGCGTGCGGGATATGGAAGACCCGCAGCCGCGGCGCGCCACCGGCAGCGAAGCGTTCCGCTATGGCCACGCTGGCCTCCGCGCTGCCGGTCAGCAGCACCGTCACCTGGGCATCCTGCCCGGCGGCGGCGGCCCGGATCGCCTCCAGGCAGCGGGCCAGGGCCGTGGCCTCGCTGCGGGCGAGGACGACGATGCTCCAGTCGCAGGCGGCGACGAGCGGGGTGGGCGTGGCGGTGGACATCGGGAACTCCAGGTGGAACGGCCGGCTCGTCTTGCGTCGGGGACGGATCATGCCGCCTAAATATTGGCGAATTACGACCGGGCCGCGGCAACGCGCGGGCAGGCCGCCGGTTCGGCCCAGGCAGTGCCCTCCACACGGCGCCGGGGCTGCAAGACCGCCCCCGCCATCCTATCTTGGGGGACAAGGCGAAGGAGGCATCGGCATGAGCGGATCGACGAAGGAACTGGCGACATTGGGCGGCGGGTGCTTCTGGTGCCTGGATGCGGTCTACCGCGACCTGCGCGGCGTCTCCCGCGTGGTCTCCGGCTATGCCGGGGGCCATACCGAGAACCCCACCTACGAGGAAGTCTGCGGCAAGCGCACCGGCCATGCGGAAGTGGTGCAGGTCACCTTCGATCCGGCCGAGATCAGCTATGCCGACCTGCTGCGGGTCTTCTTCACCATCCACGACCCCACCACCCAGGACCGCCAGGGCGCCGATGTCGGGCCGCAGTACCGCTCCATCATCCTGACCCATTCGCCGGAGCAGGCCGAGACCGCCAAGTCCGTGATGGCCGAGATCGCCGCCGCCGGCATCTGGGGCGCGCCCCTGGTGACGCAGCTGGAGCCGCTGGAGCGCTTCTGGGCCGGCGAGGCCGAGCACCAGGACTACTTCGCCCGCGCCCCCTGGAGCGGCTACTGCCGGGTGGTCATCGCCCCGAAAGTCGCGAAATTCCGCAAGACCTACGCCGACCGCCTGAAGCGGCCGGCCGCCTAGAGAAGGAGGCCCCCATGGCCCTGTTCAGCAAGGAAGCCCCCCCGGCTGCCGACTACCCCGTGCAGAAGCCCGCCGCCGAATGGCGCGCGACCCTGCCGCCCGAGGCCTATCGCGTCCTCCGCGAGCACGGCACCGAACGCCCCGGCACCAGCCCGCTCAACGCGGAGAAGCGCCCCGGCACCTTCGTCTGCGCCGGCTGCGGCACCGCCCTGTTCGAGACCGGCACGAAGTTCGAAAGCGGCACCGGCTGGCCCAGCTTTTTCGCCCCGATCGAGGGCGGCGTCGGCACCACCACCGACCGCAGCTTCTTCATGACCCGGACCGAGGTGCATTGCGCCAACTGCGGCGGCCACCTGGGCCACGTCTTCCCGGATGGCCCGCCGCCGACCGGCCAGCGCTACTGCATGAACGGCGTCGCCATGCGCTTCGAGCCCAAATCCTGACGAGGCCTTAATTCGGCCCGGGGCAGGGTTCAGCGTATCGAGGCTTGCCAAATCCCGGCGCCGGGGGGAATTCCCGGCCGAACTCTGGAAGCATCTCCCATGCGGCACTTGCCCGCCTCCAGCCTTGTCGCATCCGGTCTCGTGGCGCTTGCGCTGCTCCTGCCGGGCGCGGCGCGGGCCAATATCATCTACGTGCTGAACTCGGGCGATGCCTCCATCAGCATCCTCGACAGCACGACGCGGGAGGAGGTGCGGCGGATTCCCGTCCTGCGGGAGGTCCACCACCTGCTGCTGACCCCCGACCGCAGCGAGCTGGTGATCGGCGACTCCGGCGCCAACGAGCTGATCTTCCTCGACCCGGCGACGGGCGAGGTGAAGCGGCGGGAACGCTTCAGCAATCCCTACCACATGGAATACAGCCCGGACGGCAAGTACCTGGTCGTCACCAGCCTCCGCCGGGACCAGGTGGATATCTACGACGCCGCCACCCGGACCCTGCTCAACCGCCTCCGCGTGCCGGACAAGCCGAGCCATCTGGCCTTCTCGCCGGACAGCCGCCTCGCCTATGTCACCCTCCAGGGCGCCAAGGGGCTGATGGCGATCGACCTGGCGACCGGCCGCCCGGCCTGGACCGCGGAAGTCGGCTCCCAGCCCGCCGGCGTCATCTGGCATCGCGGCAAGCTGCTGGTCGGCATCATGGGCTCGGACCACATCGCCGTGGTCAATCCGCCGGACGGCAAGGTGGAGCGCACCGTCTTCCTCGGCCGCGGCGCCCATACCATCTTCCCGGGCCCGGACGGCAAGGCGCTGTACGTCACCAGCCGGGTCGACAGCCGGATCTCGGTGCTGGACCCGGAAACGCTGGACGTCGTCGCCCGCTGGGACATCCCCGGCGGCCCGGACTGCATCGCCTTCGACCCCGAGGGCAAGCTCTGGGTCACCCTCCGCTGGGTCGCCCGCGTCGCCATGGTGGACCCCGCCACCGGCGAGGCCATCACCATCCCGGTCGGCCGGTCCCCGCATGGCGTCTTCGTGCAGCCGCGGCGGGAGCCGATGCCGCCCCAGCCCAGCGGCGCCCTGCCGCCCCCCTCCAGCGCCGCGGCCCGGCCGGCGACCCCGCCGGAGGACCTGCCACAGGATGCCGCCGCCCGCCCGGTGGCCGTGCCCGCCGGCGCCGCCTCACCGGCCCATCCAGCGGCGCCACCAGGCTGCAGCCTCGACCGGCGGCTGGTCCGCCACGGGGC
>NZ_CEEDBP010000014.1:0-134152 GCF_979252845.1 Belnapia sp. AC561 | reverse complement strand
GGCCGGTTCGCTATCGGCGGGGCGGGAGGCCGGGGGCAGCGCGGCCGACCGATTGACCGAGGCGGCAGCGACCCTGGGCGGCTGCGGGTGCCGCCAGGTGGCAGGGCATCTGCAGGAAGCGGCCGGAATCGCCGAGGAAGTCCGGGCGGAGGCGAGCCTGGAGCGACTTCGCCGCCTGCTGGACCGGGCAGGCTTCTCGCTGCGGCTGGCCCAGCAAAGGCTCGGCCGGCAGGGCTGTTCCTGAACGACCTTGCCCCAGGGGCGTTGGTGGTCACCGGAAGCAGGAGGAAACCGCTTGATGACGCGCCTTGCGATGATGGCGGCCTGTGGATTGGGCCTGCTGACGGGGGTTGCCTTCGCCCAGCCGGCTGCAACGCCGGAGCGGCCTATGAACTCGTCGCCGCCAAGCCTTGGCGGACGGCAATTCCCGAGTGGCGAGGTGGAGCGGCAGGTCCGGCCCCAGGGCGATTCGGCTGAGGCGGAGCGGGACCGGCGACAATTGCAGGAGCTGAATGAACTGTCCCGGCAGCTGACGCCGCCGGGGACGCCGGTGCCGGCACCGCATGTGGAAACACGCCGGCCTTCGGCGCCGTAGACGGCGCCGATCGCGGAGCCCCCTCGCGCCTTCGGCCTATTCGAAGGAAACCCATTTGCGGGGCGGCGGCGCTGCCGTATCGCGCTGGGCTGCGGCGATCTCGGCATCCAGCGCGGCCAGGAAGCGGGACCGGTCCGCCTTGGTCAGGGGTGCCGGGCCGCCGGTCATCTGTCCCATGTCCCGCAAGCCCTGGGAAACAGCGCGGCCGGCGATGGCGCCGCCGATATTGTCGGTGGTCCAGGGGCGTCCCTTGAAGGACAGGGCCCGGGCCCCCTTGGCCAGGCATCGGGCCGCGAGGGGGATATCGGCGGTCAGGCAGACATCGCCGCGCCCGGCGCGCTCGGCGATCCAGTCGTCGGCGGCATCGGCGCCTTCGGCGACCAGGACCATTTCCACGTTGGGCAAGCCGGGTGGGCGAACCGGGCGGCTGCCGTTGGCGACGACCTTCACCGGCAGGTCCAGGCGCGTGGCCACGCGGAAGGCTTCTTCCCGCACCGGGCAGGCGTCGCCATCGATGAAGAGTGTCGTCATCGCACCCTGACCTCCGCCCTTACCGCGGCCCCTGCCGCATCCAGCACCGTCACGCGGTAGAAGCCGGGGCCCTCAGGCACCCAGGCGGCTTCGCGCTTGGCCGGTTCGGCGGGCAAAGGGCGGCCATCGACCAGGAAGGTCAAGGGGCGCTGGCCGCCGGTGGCGCGCAGGGTCACATGCGCGCCCGATTCATCCAGCACCGCGCCGGGCGGCGGGAAGGTAAGGCGGAGGCGATCCAGCGCCTCCGCCAGCCCGGGCGTGGTGGCGGGACGGCTGGGCAGGGCCTCGCGCGGGGCAGGCGGCAGACGCTCGAAGACCCGGGCCAGCAGGGGCAGCGCGGTACGGGCGCCGGTCGCGCCGGGCAGCGGCGTGCCATCCGGCCGGCCGACCCAGATGCCGGCGACGTGGTGCCGGTCGATGCCCATCGCCCAGGCATCCCGGCCGCCCCAGCTCGTGCCGGTCTTCCAGGCGATGCCGGCGGGGCCGCCACTGGGGAAGGGATTCACCAGGATGGCGGCGGCCAGGGCCGCGGCGCGGGGTTCGAAGACGCGGCGGGGCTCGGCATCCGGGCCGGGGGTGAGGCGGAGCGGGCTGGATAGGCCGCCGTTGCCCAGCGTCGCATAGAGCCCTGCCATCTCCCGCAGGGTGATGCCGAGGCCACCGAGGGCCAGGGGCAGCGAGGCATCGGTGCCGGGCGGCAGCCGGGGCGTGGCACCGCCGGCCTTGAGGGCGGAGGCGAAGCGGAGCGGGCCGAGCTCGGACAGCAGCGCCACGGCGGGCAGGTTCAGCGACTGGCGCAGGGCATCCGCCACGGTGATGCGACCGGCGAAGCCACGGTCGAAATTCTCCGGCGCATAGCTGCCGAAGCGGCGGGGCAGGTCGGAGAGCAGGGTCTCGGGTGCGGCGATCCCGGCCTCGAAGGCCAGGGCATAGAGCATGGGCTTGAGGGCAGAGCCGGGGGAGCGGATGGCGCGCGTCAGGTCGAGCGCGCCGGCCCGGCCGGGGGCACCGAATTCGCCGCCATAGAGGGCGCGGACTTCATGGGCGCGGGCATCGGCGACGAGGATGGCCAGCGAGGCGCGATCCGGCAGGGCCAGCAGGGCGGTGGCGGCGATGTCTTCCACCGCGCGCTGCAAGGGCAGGTCGAGGGTGCTGGCGATGCGGGGTGGCGTGGTGCCGCGGGCCAACTCGCGGGCCAGATGCGGCGCCAGGCGCGGCATGGGCTGGCGGGCGACCGGGACCGGCGTGGTCAGGGCATAGTCGGTATCGGCGGCGGTGATGCCCTGGGCGCCGGAGGCGCGGCCGGTCAGCAGGGCATTGCGGGCGAGGCGGGCGCGGTCCGGATGGCGGTCGGGACGCAGTGCCTCGGGCCGGCGCGGGATGGCGACCAGCAGGGCCGCCTCGGCGGGGTCCAGCCGGGCCGAGGGCCGGGCGAACCAGGCGAGCGCACCGGCGCGGACGCCTTCGATGTTGCCGCCCATCGGCGCCAGGGTCAGCCAGATGCCGAGGATCTCGTCCTTGCTGTAGCGGGCTTCGAGTTGGAGGGCGCGAAGGATCTCGATCGCTTTGCTGCGCAGTGTCCGCGGCCGCGGCTCCAGCAGCCGGGCGGCCTGCATGGTGAGGGTGGAGCCACCGGAGACGACGCGGCCGGCGCGGAGCCATTGGCCGGCGGCACGGGCCAGGGCGAGCGGGTCGACGCCGGGGTGGTGGCGGAAGCGGCGGTCCTCGGCGGTGATGAGCAGGTCCAGCAGATGCGGCGGGACATCGGCGGTGGTGGTGGCGAGGCGCCAGACGCCGCCGGGGGCGGGCAGGACCGAAAGGGTGCGGCCGTCGCGGGCCAGCAGCTCGGTGCCGGTGGATTGCAGGCGGGCGAGGTTGGGGGGGAAGGCGCGGTCGAGGGCAAAGACCAGCAAGGCAAGAAGCAAGACTTGGGGGAAGGTATTCCCCCAAGACCCCCATCTATTTCTATGAGAAAGCGAAGGGGGGTTCGACGCACTGCGTCGAACGGGAATGCCTTCCCCCGTGCTTTCTTCCTTCCCCATCAATCCGCCGGCAGGACCGCGACCCGCCCGGTATTCTGCCGTGCGAAGACCTGCGGCCGGTACATGTCCTCCACCTGCGCGCCGGGCAGCTCGAACCGTCCGGCGGTGACGGCGCGCAGCCGGACCGCGAGGCGGAAGTCGGGTGCCTCCGGCGTCAGCTCGATCGCCGCCGCCAGCCGGTCGTCCAGCGCCGGCGTCGCCTCTGTCTCGGTCAGGGTGCCGAGCCAGGGCATCCCGGCCACTTCGCCGGCGGCGAGGCGGCCGATGATTTCCCAGCCGGCCGGCAGGCCCTGCTGGACGATGGCGCGATGGGTCTCGTGCGTCTCCGCCTTGCCCTCCAGCAGCAGCACGAAGACGGTGTTCTGCTTGAGGGTATCGAGGTTGAGCGGCTGGCCGGCGAGGTCGAAGAATTTCCGGCTGATCCGCATGCCGCCGCGCCCCGCCGGGGCCGGCGTGGCGGGGATGCCGGTGACGGAGACGCTGCCCCAGACGGCGGTATCGCTGAGGTTGCGGACGGTGCCGGGCGCGGCGAGCGAGACGGCGAGTACCGGCGCCGGCGCCTGGTTGGTGCCATTCACCGCCACCCGCACCGGCCGGCCATCCCGGCCGAGTGCGGCCGCGGCCAGCACGCCCCAGGCCTGTTCCTGGGTATTGGCGGATTGCGGCGTCAGCTCCGGCCCGGGCAGGGCGGCCTGAGCGGTGCTCAGCCGGTCGGGCAGCAACCCGCTTTCCTTCAGCAGGGCGGCGATGGCCAGGGAATCCCGGGCAGCGCTGCCGTAGTCATAGACCCAGGGCCGCCGGGCGGGGCTGGCAAGTGCCGCGGCGAAGGCAGCCTCGGCGCGGGGACGGTCGCCGGCCTTGGCGAAGGCGCTGGCGAGCTGGGCCTTGGCCAGCGGGGTGGGGAGCTGGTCGATCTCCTCCAGCAGGCGGCGGGCAGCGCCGAGCCGGGGGCGCCCTGCCAGCGACAGGACATGCAGGCGATAGGCCTGGGCGGCGCGCTCCTCCGGCGTATCGGTGGTGAGCTCGATCTGTTCGGCCAGCGACTTCAGCGCATCTTCCAGCGCGGCTTCCGGCACGGCGGCGCCGGCGGTGCGGGCGCGGAGCAGGGCCTCGGTCGCATAGGCGCCGGTCCAGAGCTGGATTTCGCCCTGGGCGGACCAGAGGCCGAAGCCGCCGTCGAAGCGCTGCTTGTTCAGCACCCATTCGACGGCGCGCTGCAGCCGGGCGGCACGTTCCTCCCCGGCGACGCCATCCACGGCGCCGGAGGCGAAGGCGAGCAGCTGGGAAGCCGATTGCTCGAGGCAGGCAAAGGGGTAGGTCTCCAATAGGCGGAGCATCCCGCCGGCATCGTAGCGGGTCGGCCCGCCGAAGCGGGCGGTGGCGCGCCAGCTGCCGGCGACCCAGCGCTCGGCGGCGAGCGTCAGGGGCCGCTCCTGCCCGGCGGGGATTTCCTGGGACGCGACCTCCGTCGTCACCGGACGGGAGGAGCGGATGGTGATGCGGCTTTCGCGGCTGGCGGTGAAGCCGCCGGGTCCGGCGACGGTCAGCCGCAGCACGCCCTGCCCGGCGGCGGTGGCGCGGATGGCGCTGGCCGGCAGGGCGCGGGCATTGGGCGCCAGGGTCATGGCGATGCGGTCGGGGCCGGCGAGGGCGATGGCGCCCTCCGTCGCCAAGGTGACGGTGACCTCGCCCGAGGGCAGGTCGAGGTTGCTCAGCAGCAGTGGCAGCCGCGCCTCGTCGCCGGGGGCGAGGAAGCGGGGCAGCAGGGCCTCGGCGATGATAGGGTCACGGACGGTCAGCGGCTTGCTGGCGGCGCCGATGCGGTTGCCGGCCCAGGCGACGGCCATCAGCCGCAGTTCCCCGGCGAAATCGGGGATGTCGAGGGTGACGGTCGCGGTGCCGTCCGGCGCGACGGCAACCGGGCCGGAAAACAGCGCCACGGTCCGCTGCGGGATCTCGATGCTGCCGACGCTGAACTCGTCGCCGCCCTGGCGGAGGGCGGCAAGCTCGCCTTCGGGCGGCGGGATCAGCCGGCCGTAGTCGTCGCGGATATCCACCGCGAGGCGGCGGCGGCCCATGAAGTGCGGGATGGGATCGGGCGAGGCGAAGCGGGTGAGGCGGAGGATGCCCTCGTCCACCGCGGCCAGGGTCAGGGTGGCGCCATCACCCGCCCCGGTCAGGCGGACCGGGACGGCAAGCTGCTGGCGTGGGGTGATGCGGTCCGGGGTGCCGATGGCGACTTCGATCCGGCGGGAGCCGGGCTCGATCTGCAGCCAGGTCAGGCCGAGCGCCCGGCCGGGATGCCCCTGGCGGCTTTCGCCGGGGCGGAAGGCGGTGACGGCGACATAGGCACCGGGGCCCCAGGCGGCGTCGATCGGGATCTCGACCTCGGTGCCGCCCTCGGCGACCTGGATGTCCTGGAGGGAGACCAGGCGATCGGTCAGCACGGCGAGGCTGGCCGGGCCGGAGAAGGGCGGGGTGATGCGGATGCGGGCGGTCTGGCCGGGGGCATAGTCGCGGCGGTCGGCGGAGACATCCACCTTGTCCGGCACCTCCGGCGTCTCGCCGCCGGCCCAGCCGCTGCGGAAGCGGATGGAGGTGATGGCCATGCCGCCGGGGTCGGCCACTTCCAGCCGGTAGCGGCCGAAGGGCAGGCGGCGGGCGAAGCGGGTGGTGCCGGTCGCGGCGACGGCGAGGTCGGCGCTGTCCACCGCTTCATCGCGCCAGACCGTCTCGTAGCGGGGGGTGCCGCCGCGGGTCACGATGCGCCAGTCCGGGCGTTCCCGGACCAGCTTCGCCCGCAGCCGCGCCGCGACGCGGTTGGCATCGGCATCGAGGGCGATGACCTCGAAGCCGGCCTCGGTGCCGGCATCGATGGCGAGGTCGGGGAAGAGCGGCTTCACCCCGATCAGCCGCTGCGCGGCGCGGACCGGCAGGGTGATGCTGGTACGGGAGGCACGGCCACCCGGCTCGTCGATCTCGATGGCCAATTCGGCGCGTAGCGGGCGGGTGGTATCGGGGGCGCGGGGCAGGGAGACGGCGAGGCTGCCGGTGCCCTGGTCGTTCAGTGCCTCGATGTCGAAGGGGATCAGGTCGGGGGCGAATTCCTCGTCGACCAGGCCGAACAGGAAGTCCTTGTGCTGCTCGAAGGGGGAGCGGAGCGCCTGCAGGCGCAGCTCCGCGCTGCCGGTCAGCCCGGCGGCAGGGGCGCCGTAGAGGAAGCGGGCGGTGATCGGCAGATCGAGGACCCGGCCGGGGACGAGGGGGCCGGGGGCCGGGCCGGCCTTCACCTCCAGCCGTTCCGGGACGAAGGCATCGACGCGGAATTCGACCTTGCCGACCGGTGGCGCGGCCGGGTCGGCCAGGACTTCCAGGGTCCAGACGCCGGCCGGGGCGCTGCTGCTGATGGGGATGGCCCAGAGGATGGCGGCGCCGGGGGAGCGGGCCGGGACGGCCTCGGCATAGACGCTGCCATTCGGGCGGCGGACCCTGAAGCGGGCGGGGATATCCAGCGGGGCGCCGCCGCCGTCGCGCAGCAGGGCGGCGGCCTGAACCGTCTCGCCGGGGCGGTAGATGCCGCGGTCCAGCCAGGGGAAGGCATCGATGGCGCCGGGATGCTCGGCCCCGGTGGCGCCGCGGTCGGAGAGGTCGAAGGCGGCCGCTTCGAGGTCGAGCTGGACGAAGTCATCGCCGAGCGTCGCATGCAGCGCCTTGGGCGCCATCGGCCCGGTGCCGCGCAGCAGGGGGGCGGCGAAGCGGACCAGCCCATCCGGGCCGGCAGTGGTCTCGGCCAGGATATCGTTGTTGGTCGCCATCAGCCGAACCGCGGCACCGGCCAGCGGCAGGCCGGCGCCCAGGCCGCGAACCTGGGCGGCCAGCCCCTGGGCGCTGCGCCAGGCGGTCAGGCCCAGGTCGGTGACCATGATGGGCAGCGCGGCGGCGCGGCCGCGGGAGCCATCGGCCGGCTTCACCACCAGGGCATAAAGGCCGGGGCCGGCGCTGCGCAGCACGTCCGGCAACGGGACGACATGGCGCTGCAGGCGATTGGCCTCGAAGCGGGGCAGCTCGATCCGGCCCTCCCAGATGGTGCGGCCCCAGGTGTCGGGGATGTCGTCGGCGGTCCAGCTGTCCAGGGCCTGGCCGGGGGTCCAATTGCTGCGGCCGAAGGGGACCAGGTTGCGCTCCGTCACGCGGACGACCTGCAGGGCGAGGGTGGAGATATTGATGGTGGCGAGGCCGACCCGGGGTGCCTGGCCGCGCGGCAGCAGGAAGCTGCTGGCATCGAAGATGATGCTGGCCGCCTTGTTGGGCATGGCGACCCGCAGGGTGGTGTCCCGGTTGAGTCGGAGCCCGTCTTCCCCGGGCAGGCCGGCGCGGAGCAGCAGGCGGGTGGTGGTGCCATTGGGCAGGCCGACGACGCAGATCTGGTCGCCTTCCCGCAGCACGGCCATCCCGGGGATGGCGGGTTCGGCCCGCACCCAGTCCTGCGGCTGCCAGTCGGTGCGGCGGGCCGGCGGGACGGTGAAGGCCAGGCAGGCGCGGGCCGGCTCGGCCTCGGCTTCGGTATTGATGCGGGCGATGAGGAGCCCGGCGGCGCGGCGGGCATCGGTGAGCAATTGGCGATAGCGCGGGTTGTTCGGCGCCCGCTCCAGCACGGCGTTCAGGGCCTGGATCTGCTGGGCCGGCCGCTCCAGGCGTTGCAATGCATCGGCAATGAGCAGCAGTGCCGGAATCTCCGGCTCACCGGCCGGCACGACCTGGAAATTCAGCCAGGCCGCCTGCAGGGCGCGGTTGGCATCGGGCGGGGTCTTCTGCAGCTGGGCGCGGGCCAGGCTGAGCCAGTGTTCCGGCCGGGGATCGCCGCCGGCGACCCGCTCCTCCCAGGCCGCCGCGGCGGCGGCCCAGTTGTTGGTGCGTTCGGCCTGAGACGCACGCTGCTCGGCCGCGGCCTTCTGCTGGGCGGTCGCTCCGGCGGGGAACCGGCGGCCGAGGTCGCGCTGCCAGGCTTCGGCATCATTCGAGAGGCCGGGCAGGTCGAAGCCCTGGGCCCTCAGCTCCGGCACCGCGAACAGGAGACCGATCAGCAGGAGGATAAGGCGCATGCAGCGGAGCCTTCATGGTCTTGGGACAAGGCAGCATGGCATACCCAGCGCTGCAAAGGGATGAAGAGGATCAGGGAGACTTGATCCAGAGCATGCAGCCCTTGCGTACCCGGCATGGCGGCGGCACATGGCACGATGGTTGCATGTATGGCTCTAGCCCGAAGTGTGATCGGATCGGGACGGTCGACCGGCTCAATTCCATCCAACCGTGTGGGCGGCATGATATTTCGCCGTATATGTATCCATGGCCTGCCGCCCGAAGGGTGGGCGACGTGCCGCAGCCGCGGCCAAGGGAACCGAGACGAATGACGCGACGCCACCTGCCGCGCTTGCGGCGCCTCGTGATCGCCGCCCTGCTGGCCATGGGGTCGGCTGGCCCGGCCCTGGCCCAGGGTGGCGGCGTGCCGGTCACCACCGACCCGGTCCGGGTCGGGCCGGTCCCCATCGAGGTGATCGCCAATGGCATCGTCGCCTCCGAATCCGTGGTGACCATCCGGACGCGGGTGGATGGGCAGATCGAGCGGGTGCATGTCACCGAAGGGCAGCTGGTGCGCCGCGGCCAACCGCTGTTCACCCTGGATGCGCGGCTGAACCAGGCGATCCTGGCGCAGCAGGAAGCCCAGCTGGCCAGCAACCGGGCGCAGCAGTCCCGCACCCAGGCCGATGCCCAGCGCTACCAGTCCCTGCGTGGGGAAAGCTTCGCGTCCCAGCAGCGGTTCGAGCAGGCCCAGGCCGATGCCCTGGCGGCGGCGGCCAATGCCAAGGCGACCGAGGCGCTGATCCAGCAGACCAAGCTCAGCATCGAATTCGCGACCATTACCGCGGAAATGGATGGCCGGCTCGGCGCCATTCCGCTGCGCGCCGGCAATTTCGTGCGGCAGGCGGAGGTGACGGCAATCACCACGCTGACCCAGATGGATCCCATCCTGGTGCAATTCGCCATTCCGGAGCGCTGGCTGCCGGAGGTGCGCGCCGCCATGTACCGGGACCCGCCCAAGGTCAGGGTCCGGGCCGAGGGCGACACCGACGAACCGGCGGAGGGCAGCCTGGTCTTCGTCGATAGCGCCGTGGATACGACGACCGGGACCATCCTGCTGAAGGCCCGGTTCACCAATGGCGATTTCCGGCTCTGGCCGGGGCAGTACGTTCAGGTGCGGATGGCCCCGCGGGTGCAGGAGAATGCCATCACGGTGGCCGGCCCGGCGGTGCAGACCGGGCAGACCGGACGCTTCGTCTTCGTGCTTGCCGCCGACAATACCGCCCGCAAGCGGTCGGTCGAACTGGTGCGGATCGCCGGCGACCGGGCGGTGGTGACCGGCGAGTTGCAGGCCGGGGAGAAGGTGATCGTCGATGGCGCCCAGCGCGTTACCGAGGGGACCCGGGCGGTCGAGCGCAATGCGCCGCAGCGCGTCTCCAGCGTCCAGTAACCGAGAGCGGGAGCGGCCAGGATGAACATCTCCGAACTCTGCATCCGCCGCCCGGTGATGACCGGGCTGCTCTCCGTCGCGGCGATCATTGCCGGCATCATCGCCTATACGCGGCTGCCGGTGGCGGCGGTGCCGCGGGTCGACTTTCCGGTCATCACCATCTTCGCCAACTTCCCCGGCGCCAGCCCGGAAACCATGGCGACCAGCGTCGCCCTGCCGATCGAGCGGGAGCTCTCCACCATCGCCGGGGTGGATTCCATGAGCTCGATCAACGGGCAGGATACCTCGCAGATCACCGTGCAGTTCGTGCTCACCAAGAACATCGATGCGGCGGCGCAGGATGTGCAGGCGGCGCTGACCCGGGCGCAACGGCGCCTGCCTGTGGATATGCTGGTGCCGCCCAATTACCGGAAGGTGAACCCGGCGGATGCGCCGGTGGTGCTGCTGACCATCTCGGGCGGCGACAAGCCACTGTATTATTTGAACGATCTGGTCAGCACCATCGTCTCCCCGGCGCTGTCGCGGGTGCCGGGCGTGGCCCAGGTGCAGGTCTATGGCGAGCAGCTCTACGCCGTGCGCGTGCGGCTCGACCCGGACCGGATCGCTGCCATGGGCCTTGCCTTCGACACCATGCAGCAGGCCATCGCCCAGGCGAATTCGGCGACGCCGGTCGGCTTGATGAACGGCCAGCGGCAACAGTTGACCCTGCGCGCCAATGATCAGCCGCAGGATGCCGCGGCCTTCGGCAACCTGGTGGTCGCGGGGCGGCCGAATTCGCCGGTACGGCTGAACGAGATCGCTTCCGTCGCGGATGGCGTAGCGAATGAGCGCATCGCCGCCTGGCGCAACGACGACCGCGCCCTGGTGCTGGCCGTGCTGCGGCAGCCGGATGCCAATACCGTCGACGTGGTGGATGGCGTCAAGGCCAGCCTGCCGGCGCTGGAGGCGGCGCTGCCGCCCGGCGCGAAGATCAACGTCATGCTGGACCGGTCGCGGTCGATCCGCGCCGCGGTGCATGACGTGCAGGAGAGCCTAGCCATCGCCATCGGGCTGGTGGTGCTGGTCTGCTTCATCTTCCTGCGCCGCATCAGCGCCACGCTGATCCCGACCATCGCGGTGCCGATCAGCCTCTGCGTCGCCTTCGGGCTGATGTACGTGCTGGGCTACGGCATCGACAACGTCACGCTGCTGGGGCTGACCATCGCGGTCGGGCTGGTGGTGGATGATGCGATCGTCGTGCTGGAAGCCATCATGCGGCACATGGAGGAGGGCATGGCGCCCATCCCCGCGGCCATCAAGGGCTCGCGGGAGATCGGCTTCACCGTGCTGTCCATTACCATCTCCCTGGTGGCGGTCTTCCTGCCCATCCTGCTGATGGGCGGGGTGGTGGGGCGGGTCTTCAACGCCTTCGCCGCGACCGTCTGCCTCTCGGTCATCGCCTCCTGCATCGTCTCGCTGACGTTGACGCCGCTCATGGCCTCCCGCCTGCCGGCGCATGCCAAGCCGGGGCTGGTGGAGCGGGTACTGGAGCGCTTCCTGAGCGCCATCGAGCGCGGCTACGCGGCCATGCTGGATTTCGCCCTGAAGTTCCGTTTCCTGGTCTGGATCGCCTTCTTCGCCTCGCTCGGCGCCGCCGGCTACATGGCGGTGGTCATCCCGAAGGGTTTCTTCCCGATCGAGGATACCGGGCTGCTGACCATCAATACCGAAGGTCCGCGTGGGGCGTCCTATGCCGCCATGGTCGAAATGCAGAGCCGGCTTTCTGCCAAGCTGCGGGAATCGCCTGCGGTTGCGAATGTGGTCTCCAACATCGGCGCGACCGGCGGCAGCATCTCGATCAACCAGGGCCGCATGTTCGTCGAGCTGAAGCCGGCCGACGAAAGGCCGGGGATCACCGCGGTGATCCAGCAGCTGCGGCGGGACGTCAGCCAGATCGCCGGATTGCGGGTCTTCATCCAGCCGATCCAGAACCTGAACTTCGGCTCCCGTCAGACCCGGACGCTGTATCTCTATTCGCTGCAGGGCCTGCGACTGGATGAGCTCTATGACTGGGCGCAGCGGATGGAGGAGCGGCTGGTCAAGATCCCGGTCCTGCAGGACGTGAATACCGACCTGCAGATCGACAGTCCGGTGGTGCAGGTGAACGTCAACCGGGACCGGGCGACCTCGCTCGGCGTCTCGGTGGATGCGGTGCGGCAGGCGCTGTTCTCGGCCTTCGGGGCGCGGCAGATCTCGACGCTGTATGGGCAGGCCAATGCCTATCAGATCATCTTAGAGGCCCTGCCGGAGGACCAGCGGGATGAGACCGGGCTGGCCAAGCTGTATATCCGTTCCGTGACGGGCAGGTTGGTGCCGCTGTCGGCCGTGGCCAATATCGAGCGGAAATCGGGGCCGCTGAACGTCTCCCACCAGGGGCAGCTGCCGGCGGTGGTCATCGGCTTCAACACGCCGCCGGGGGTGGCGCTGGGCGATGCGGTGAATGCCATCCGCGAAGTCGAGCGGGAGCTGGGCATGCCGCCGACCATCGTCACCGGCTTCTCCGGCGCGGCCCAAGTCTTCCAGCAGGCGCTGGCCGGCCAGGGGGCGCTGGTGCTGGCGGCGATCGCCATCGTCTATCTCGTGCTCGGCGTGCTGTACGAAAGCCTGATCCATCCGCTGACCATCCTGTCCGGCCTGCCGGCGGCGGCGCTGGGGGCCTTCCTCACGCTTTATGTGTTCGGCCTGGACCTGTCCGTGATCGCGGTGATCGGCGTGCTGCTGCTGATCGGGCTGGTGAAGAAGAACGCCATCATGATCGTCGACGTGGCCTTGCAGCGACAGCGATCCGGCGTGCCCGCCTTCACCGCCGTGCGGGAGGCCTGCCTGGTGCGGTTCCGTCCCATCCTGATGACGACCCTGGCGGCTGGCGCGGGTGCCGTGCCGATCGCCGCCGGCTGGGGCGCGGCGGCCGAGCTGCGACAGCCGCTGGGCCTTGCGGTGGTCGGCGGCCTGGCGGTATCCCAGGTGCTGACGCTGTTCGTCACGCCGGTGCTGTACCTGGGCTTCGATAGCTTGGCGCGGAAGCTCACCTTCAAGCGGCGGATGGCCCCGATCGAGGCAGCACCCGCAGAATGAAGATCCCCGAACTCCCCTTCACCGTCACCGATTGGTCGGGCGTGGCGCCGACGCGCCATCCCGGCGAGACCGGGGAGGCGCTGTGGCGGACCCTAAACATCGGCGACCTGCGGGTGCGGCAGGTGGAGTATTCCGCAGGCTATCTGGCCGACCACTGGTGCGACCGCGGCCATGTGCTGCTGGTGCTGGAGGGGGAGCTGGAGACGGAGCTGAAGGACGGCCGCCGCTTCACCCTGACGCCGGGGATGAGCTACCAGGTCTCCGACTTCGGCGATGAGCCGCACCGGTCCTCGACCCGCACCGGGGTAAAGCTCTTCATCGTCGACTGAGGCGCTATTCGGCGGCCTGCTTGGCCGTGCCGGAGTGATGGCCGCTGACCTCCTCACCCGCATCCGGCGACAGCCGCATGAAGAAGGGGCAGGAGGCGACGACGACGGCGGCAGCCACCAGGAAGGCGATCGAGAAGTCATGCACCGTGGCGACGTGATGGCCGGCCAGCGAGGTGCTGATCTCGAGACTGGTGGTCGCCAGCACCACGCCGAGCGCCGGGGCCAATTGCTGGGCGGTGCCGGAGAAGCTGGTGGCGGCCGAGAGGCGGCCGGTGGGGACATCGGCGAAGGACAGGGTGTTCAGCGCGGTGAACTGCAGGCTGCGGAACAGCCCGCCGAAGGCCAGCAGCCCGAATATCAGCCATAGCGGCCAGGCCGGGGTAAAGCCGGCGGAAACCGCGATCCCGGCGGCGGCCAGCACCGAGGTGCCGATCAGCACCGTGCGGAAGCCGAAGCGGCGCAGGATGGGCCGGGCCAGCGGCTTCATTGCCAGGGCGCCGAGGGCGGTGGCGAAGGAGACGAGGCCGGCCTCCGACGCGGTCTTGCCGAAGCCGACCTGCAGCATCATGGGTACCAGGAAGGGTGTCGCCCCGGCGCCGATCCGGAACAGGCTGCCCGAAAGCGTCCCCTGGCTGAAGGTGCGGATCTGCAGCAGCGACAGGTCGAGCGCCGGGCGCGGGGTCTGCCGGCAGTGGCGGATGGCGGCCCAGCCGAACATCAGCCCGAGCACCAACCCGGCCTCCGGTATTCCGGCCGGCACGACATGGCGGCCGAGGGTTTCCAGCCCGAACATGAACAGCGCCAGGGCAAGGCCGATCAGCACCAGGCCGCGGCGGTCCGGCGGGCCGGGGTCGCCGGGCGGGACATGCGGGATCTTCCAGGCGACCAGCGCCAGGCCGAGGATGCCGATCGGCACGTTGATGAGGAAGACCGAGCGCCAGCCGAAGGTATCGGTGAGGAAGCCACCCAGCGGCGGGCCGCTGATCGGGCCGATCATCGCCGGCATGGTCAGCCAGGCCATGGCGCTCAGCATTTCCTCCTTGCGGATCTGCCGCAGCAGCAGCAGGCGGGCGACCGGGACCATCATGGCGCCGCCGAGGCCCTGGAAGATCCGGGCGCCGATCATCTCCGGCACGGTATCGGCACGGCCGCACAGGACCGAGGCCAGGGTGAAGATGGCGATGGCCACCATGAAGACGCGCTTGGCGCCGAACCGGTCCGCCACCCAGCCGGAGACGGGGATGAAGACGGTCAGGGCGACGAGGTAGGAGGTGATGGCGGCGCCCAGCCGGGCCGGGTCCACCCCCATGTCCAGCGCCATCGCCGGCAGGGCGGTGGTGACCGCCGCGCTGTCCAGGTTCTGCATGAACAACGCGCTGGCGACGATGGCCGCGATGACGCGGGGATCGGCCTTGAGAGGCGGGAGAAGCGCGGGGGGCGGCGCGCCGGCATCGGTCATGCCGTCAGGTTACGCCTCCCCGGGCCTCAGTACCACCCGGCCGCTGGCGCGCCGGCTGCTGACTTCCGCCATGGCCTCACGGAACTGGCCCAAGGGGAAGCTGGCATGCACCTCCGGCCGCAGCGCGCCGGCCGCCCACCAATCCACCAGCTGCGCCCAGAGCGCGCGGGCGCGGGGGGCGTGAAGGGCGCGGTTGTCGCCCGGGGACCAGCCGACATAGGTGCCCCAGTTCAGCCCGGCCACGGCGATGTTCTTCAGCAGCAGCAGGTTCAGCGGCAGCTGCGGGATGCCGCCGGCGGCGAAGCCGATGGTCACCATGGTGCCGCCATCGCCGAGGCAGCGGAGGTTCTCGTCGAAGACCGGGCCGCCGAGGGTGTCGAGGATGGCGGCGACGCCGGCGCCGCCGGTCGCCTCCCGCACCGCGTCGCGGAAGGGCAGGGCGCTGTCCAGCACCAGGTCGGCGCCGCGGGCGAGCGGCACGCCGCGCTTGGCCGCGCCGCAGCGGGCGATGACCCGGCAGCCCAGGGCGCGTGCGATCTCGACCCCGGCGAGGCCGACGCCGGCCGCAGCGCCATGCACCAGCACCCATTGCCCCGGCGAGAGATGAGCCCGCCACATCAGGGCGGAGCCGGCGGTCGGGTAGCTGATCGGCATGGCGACGGCCGCATCCAGCGGCAGGCCATCCGGGATGGCGGTGACATGGATGGCATCCGCCACGGCTTCCTCGGCCATGCCGCCCCAGTCGAGCACGGCGAAGACGCGGGTACCGGGGGGCAGCGGATCGGCGACGTCGGGCGCCGATTCCAGCACCGTGCCGGCGACCTCGGTGCCGGGGGTGAAGGGCAGCGGCGGCTTGCGCTGGTACTTGCCGGCGACGACCAGCTGGGTGGCGAAGGAGACGCCGGCTGCCTCCACCTTGATCCGGACGCTGCCGGGGCGGAGCGGCGGTGGGGGGATATCCTTGAGTTCGAGCGCGTCGAATTCACGCCAGGATTCACAGACGACAGCGCGCATCAGATGAGCCTCATCTCAGTCCAGTTTCACCTGGGCATCCCGCACCAGCTTGCCCCAGCGGGCATATTCGCGGCCGCAGAAGGCGGCGAATTCGGCCGGGGTATCGGCGACCGGGTCGGCGCCGAGGACGGCCAGACGTTCCCGCACCTCCGGCACGGCCACCGCGGCGGCGACGGCCTGCTGCAGCCGGGCGGCCATGGGCGCGGGGGTGCGGGGCGGCGCCCAGATGGCGTACCAGGTCGAGATCTCGAAGCCCGGCACCCCGGCTTCGGCCACCGTCGGCAGATCGGGGTAGGCGGCGGCGCGGGTGGCGGTGGTGACGGCCAGTGGGCGCAGCAGCCCGCCGCGGACGGCGGCGGCGCTGGAGGGGATGCTGTCGAACATGACCTGGATGTTCCCGGCGATCAGGTCCTGCACCGCCGGGCCACCGCCGCGATAGGGGATGTGCACCATGTTGGTGCCGGTCATCAGCTTGAACATCTCCCCGGCCAGATGCAGCGCCGAGCCATTGCTGGAGGAGCCGTAGGAGACCTTGCCGGGATTGGCCTTCAGATAGGCGATCAGTTCGACGATGCTGCGCACCGGCAGCGCCGGATTCACCACGGCCACCATCGGCACGAGGGCCATGTTGGTGACCGGCACGAAATCCGCCACCGCATCGAAGGGCATGGTGGGGACCAGATGCGGGACGATCACGTGGCTGGAGGCATTCATCAGGAAGGTCGTGCCGTCCGGCGCCGCCCGCGCCACCACCTCGGCCCCGATCAGGCCGGCCGCGCCGGCCCGGTTCTCGACCACCATGGGCTGGCCAAGATCCTGGGAGAGCCGCTGCGCAACGACGCGGCCGAGGATATCGGTGGGACCGCCGGGGGGATAGGGCACGACGAAACGAACGGGACGCGTAGGCCAGTCCTGGGTACGATCCTGGGTACGATCCTGGGCACTCGCCCGGGTGAGCGGTGCCCCCACCATTCCGGCCATGGCAAGCCGGCGTGTGATCCTCATATGGCGAACATCCCTTCCCTCGATCGGCGTTCCGGGCAGGATAGGCGCCTAGGCGGTCGGGGGAAATGTCATGCAACCATACAAGGGCCTGTTCGTGCTGGATGCCAGCCAGGGCATCGCCGGGCCGTATTGCGCCACCCTGCTGGCCTCCTGCGGCGCCGATGTGGTGAAGGTGGAGCCACCGGCCGGGGACTGGTCGCGCGGTCTCTCGACGCGGGAGGGCACGCAGAGCGTGATGCATGTCACCTTCAACCGCGGCAAGCGCAGCATCATGCTGGATCTGCAGGACGAGAAAGGCCGGGCGGCCTTCGCGGCCCTGGCAGCCAGGGCCGACGTGATGCTGGAGGCCTTCCGGCCGGGCGTCGCCAAGCGGATCGGCGTGGTGCCGGCGGCGGGGAAGCCGGATGTGGTCTTTCTCAGCATCTCCGGCTTCGGCCAGGAGGGACCCAATTCCGAACGTCCCTGCACCGATAGCGTGGCCCAGGCCTTCAGCGGCATGGTGGCGCTGAACCAGGGCATGGACGGCGTGCCGCACCGGACCGGGCAGGTCATGATGGTCGACATGGTCACCGGCATCTCCGCCTTCGCCGCGGTGCAGGCAGCGCTGGCCGAGCAGGCGCTGGACCGGCATGCGGGCGCGGCGCCGAAGCCGCGGGTGCTGGATGTCTCGCTGATGCAGGCGGCGGCGGCGCTGATGGGCTTCAACATCGCGGAACAAGGGTTGCTCGGCCGGGTACCGCCACTGGCCAATGTGCCGGCCGGGACCTACCAGGGGAGCGACGGCCGCTGGGTGATGGTGGCGCTGCTGCGCGACCCGGAATTCATCACCATGTGCGAAATCCTGGAACGCCCGGAACTGGCGCAGGACCCCCGCTTCACCAGCTTCCCGGCACGGGCCGAGCACCGGGAGGCGCTGCTGCCGACCCTGCGCGAAACCTTCGCCACCCGCACCGCCGCCGATTGGGCGACCCGCTTCAAGGCCGCCCGCATGCTCTGTGACCTGGTGAATACCCCGCTCGACTGGCTGGCCGACCCGCATGTGCAGGTGGTCGGCGCGGCGGTGCCGCTGGCGCAGCCGGGCCTCGGGACGCTGCCCTTCCCGAAGCTGCCGGGGCTCGGCGCCTGGAGCGTGCCGGCGCCGGCGCTCGGCGAGCATACGGATGCGGTGCTGGCGGAGCTGGGGCTTTGATCGCCGCGCAGCGGCCGATGGTGCAGAGCCTGCTCGACGGCGTGGCGCGGATCGGCGTCGATCCGCCGGGCATCACCCGGGAGGCCTATGGCCGCGGCGAGAACGAGGCGATGGCGCTGCTGGCCGAGACGGCGGCGGGGCTGGGCCTCGAATGTTCCTTCGATGCCGGGGCCAACCTGACCATGCGCTGGTCCGGCACCGACCCCGAGGCGGCGCCGCTGGTGGTCGGCTCCCACCTCGACAGCGTGGTCCAGGGCGGCAATTTCGACGGGGCGGCGGGGGTGATCGCCGGGCTGGCGGCGGTGGCGGCGCTGCAATCCAGCGGCGTCCGGCCGCGCGCCGGCATCGAGGTGATGGCGCTGCGCTGCGAGGAGGCGGTGTGGTTCGGCCTCGGGCTGATCGGCAGCCGCAGCCTGCTGGCGCGGCTGCCGGCCGGGGCGCTCGACCTGCCGCATGCCCGCAGCGGGCTGACGCTCGGGCAATCCATCGCGGCCTGCGGCGGTGATCCGGCGCGGCTGGCGGCGGGGGTGCCGCTGCGCGACCCGAAGCGGCTCGGCGCCTATCTGGAAGTGCATATCGAGCAGGCGCCGCAGCTGATCGAGGCGGGGCAGCCGGTGGCCATCTGCCTCGCCAATCCGGGCAACGTCCGGCACCCGCGCATCCGCATCACCGGCGAGGATGCGCATACCGGCCTGCCGCACCGCTTTCGCCGGGATGCCGCCCTGGCCGGCGCGGAATTCGCCCTGGCGCTGGAGCGGCTCTGGCTGGAGGAGGATCGCGCTGGGCGGCCCATGGCGGTGACGATCGGCCGCTTCCATACCCTGGCCGACCGCCATGCGATGACGGTGGTGCCGGGGCAGTTCGAGCTGAGCCTCGATCTTCGTGCCTATGACCCGGCGCATCTGGCGAAGCTCGAGGCGCGGCTCCAGGCAATCGCGGCCGAGGTGGGGCGGGCGCGGGACGTGACCATCGATCTCGGCGAGCGGAGCGCCGCTGCCCCCGGCGCGATGGATCCCGGGATCATCGCCGGCCTCGCCAAGGCCGCGGGAAAGCTCGGGTTGGCGGCGCCGCGGCTGAACAGCCCGGGCAGCCACGACGCCAATAATTTCGCCGCCGCCGGGGTGCCGACCGCCATGCTGCTGGTCCGCAACGCCAATGGCAGCCACAATCCGCATGAGGCAATGGAGACGGACGATCTGCTCGCCGCGACCGGCGTGCTGGCGCTGTTCCTGGCCGAGCGTGCGGCCTGAACGGGAGAGGGACCATGCTGAAAGACGCCCAAGGCCTGACCCTGACCGCCAACTCCGCCGAAGCGGTCGCCGGTTTCGACAATACTATGGCCGGCTACCTGAAGTACCGGGCCGATGCCTCGCTGCGGCTGAAGGCGGCGCTGCAGGTGGACCCGGACTGCGGGATGCTGCATGTGCTGAAGGGCAGCTTCGCCATGCTGGCCTACAAATCCAGCTTCGTGCCGGCGGCACGGGAGAGCGCGGCACTGGCCGAAAAGCTGACGGAGAAGGCGACGCCGCGCGAGAAGGCGCATGTCGCGGCGCTCACCGCCTGGGCGGAAGGCGAGATGGACCGGGCATTGTCCATCTGGTCCGGCATCTTCACCGAGCATCCGCACGATCTGCTGGCCTTCCGGCTGCACCACTTCTGCGCCTTCTGGATGGGCCGGGCGGATGCGATGCTGACCGCGGTGGAAGGCCTGGTGCCGCATTGGGGCACCGGGGATCCGGGCCTCGGCAGCGTGCTGGCCTGTCGCGGCTTCGCCAATGAGGAGGCGGGCAATTATACCGTGGCCGAGGCAGCGGGGCGGGCGGCGATCGAACTCGACCCCGGCGATTTGTGGGCGGCGCATGCCGTCGCGCATGTGCTGGAGATGCAGGGCCGTCGGGCCGAGGGCATCGCCTGGGTCGCCGGGCTCGAGCGGCACTGGGAGGGCGGCAACAACCTGATGCATCACCTCTGGTGGCACCGGGCGATGTACCACATGGAACGCGGCGAGCATGACCAGGTGCTGTCGCTGTACGACACTCGCTTCCGCGACCTAAACAGTCCGGTGACGCAGATGCAGCCGGATCTCTACATCGACGTGCAGAATGCGGCCTCCATGCTGTTCCGCCTCGGCCTGCATGGCGTCGATCCAGGCGATCGCTGGGTGGAGCTTGCCGACAAGGCGGAGGCGCGGATCGGCGACTGCCTCTCGGCCTTCACCCTGCCGCATTGGATGATGGCGCTGGCGGCGACCGGGCGCTGGGATGCGGCGCGGCGGATGCTGGACGGCATGCGGGAATTCGCCGGGGCCAATCATGGGACCAATGCACCGCTGGTGGCGCGCTACGCGCTGCCGGTCTGCGAGGCGGTGATGAAGCATGGCCAGGGCGACCATGCGGGGGCGGTGGCGGCGATGCGGCCGGCGCTTGGCGGGATGTATGCGCTGGGCGGCAGTCATGCGCAGCAGGACGTGCTGGAGCAGCTGTTCCTGCATGCGGCGATGAAGGCCGGGTCCACCGAGGATGCGCGGCTGCTGCTGGAACGCGTCGCCGGGCGGCATGTGGTGCCGCCCGAGCGGAGGGTGGGCTATGCGGCCGCCGCGCGTGCCGTCTCACACTGACGGGGCGTAGGGATTCTCCAGTGTGCCGATGCCGTCGATGGTGACCGCGACGGTCATCCCCGGCCGCATCGGCAGCGCCCCGACCGAGGTGCCGCAGGCGATGACGTCGCCAGGATGCAGGGTCATCTCGCGCGAGATCAGCGAGACGATGCGGGCCGGCGGCAGGATCATGTCGCTGGCCGGGTAGTCCTGCCGGACCCGCCCGTTCAACGCCACCTTCACGCGCACGGCGGACCAGTCGAGGCCGGTGGCGATGGCCGGGCCGATGGGGCCGAAGGTATCGCAGCCCTTGGCCCGGGCCCATTGCGGGAAGGAGGCATCGGCGGTGAGCAGGTCGAGTGCCGTCACGTCGTTCACTACGGTGAAGCCGAAGATGGCGGCCTCGGCCGCCGCCTCATCCACCGCGGTGCAGGTGCGGCCGATGACGATGCCGAGCTCGCCCTCGTAGAGCACCTTGCCGCTGTAGCCGACGGGCGGATGGATCGCCGCGCCGGGGCCGATGATGCTGCGGCTGTTCTTCAGGAAGTACAGCGGCACCTCGGGGATGGCGTTGCCCTGCTTCGCCGCGGCCTCATGGAAGTTGTTCCAGAGCCCGATGAAGGCGCCGGGGGTGACCGGCGCCAGCAACTGCACCGAGGCCAGCGGCAGGGTCTCGCCGGTGGGGCTGGGCGCGGCCAGCATGTCGCCGGCATGAACGGCGATGCTCCCGCCCTCCAGCGTGCCGAAACCCGTCGCGCCATCCCGCGCGAAGCGAACCCAAAGCGTCATCCGACTCACTCCATCAGCCGAAGGGCAGCGCCAGTCCCGGCTCGTCCCACTCCATCGCCGCCAGCTTGCCGGTGGTCGAGAGCGTGATGTAGGCGGTGCGCATGTCCGGTCCGCCGAAGCAGATGTTGGTCGGCATGCGTTCCGGCATCTTCACCACCCGCAGGATCTCGCCCGCGGGGGAGACGGTGGTGATCTCGCCGCTGACCAGCGTGGCGACGCAGATATTGCCGGCCGCGGTCGGCGCCACGCTGTCGAGCCGGCGGTAGCCGGGGAATTGGCAGATCACCCGGCCGCCGTTCGAGGAGGGCCAGGGGTCCTTGCGCACCACGCCCGGTCCCTCGATGTCCCAGGCCCAGAGCCGGCCGGTCTCGGTCTCGGCGGCATAGAGGGTGCGGCCATCGGGCGAGAGGGCGATGCCATTGGCGCCGCCGAAGATCGGGAAGGCGGCTTCGACGATGCGTGAGCCATCGGTGGCCGCCCAATAGACGCCGCCATGGTCGCGGTCCCGCGCCCGGACCTTGCCGAGGTCGCTGAACCAGAAGCCGCCCTCGCCCGGGCTGCCCTTGGGGGCGAAGATGATGTCGTTCGGACCCTTCAGCTTGTGTTCGCCGCAGCGGTCGTAGAGCCGGGTGACGCTGCCCGTCGCCGGATCGATCACCTCGATCCGGCCGCCGCTGTAGTCCTCCGGCACACCGGCAGGACGGATCAGCCCCGCCTCCTCGTGCCAGAGGAAGCCGCCGTTGTTGCAACAGAAGATCTTGCCATCCGGGCCGAGGGCGATGCCGTTGGGGCCACCACCCGGCGTCGCCACGGTTGATTTGGTGCCGTCGGGTGCCACGCGGGTCAGGGTGCCGGCGGCGATCTCGACCAGCACGATGCTGCCGTCCGGCATCACCACCGGGCCTTCGGGGAAGCGCAGGCCTTCCGCCAGGATTCGCAATTCGGTGCCGCTCATGCCGTGGTTCCCCCGCTCGATTTGGCCGGGATCATGCCCCAGCGTGGCCGGTTGGCAACCCCGGGGGCTATTTCGGTGCCCAGATCTCGATCGGGCCGCGGTCCTCATCGACCTCGGCGACCACCGTATAGTCGCTCTCCAGCACCTGGGTGATGATGGCGGCGGCGCTTTCGCGCATGCGCGGCCACCAGCCGCGGTCCACCACCACGAAGCGTGGCTTCGTCGCCATGATGCGGGCGACTTCCGCATCGGTGTCGATATCCGCCACCTGGGTGAATTCCCCGGTGAGCTGGGCAGGGAAAATGAAGCGCGTCGGCAGCGCCGCATCGGTCAGGGCATAGATCACCGGGTGGTAATTGGCGATGAAGATGGTCTCGCCGGGCTTGAGGCTGGCGCGGATGATCCTGGTTACCTCCCGCACCGGATCGGCGGCGAAGATGCCGATGCCGCGCTCGATCCGCGCCGTTGCATCGGCGCGCCAGGAGCCGATCATCACCACAGCGATCAGCAGGCTGAAGCCGAAGGCGCGCTTCGCCGGCGGCAGCAGCCGCGCCAGGCGCCAGCAGCCCAGCGTGGCGAGGATGGCGAGCGGCGGCAGCCAGATCAGGAAGTAATGGGGGTAGAAGAAGCCCGGCGAGGCGACGCCGATGCTGCCGGCGACGAACCACAGCAGGCCGACGCGCGTCAGCAGGCCCCGCGCCCCGGACCGGGTCAGCCCGGTCGCCAAGGCCAGTCCGGACAATAGGAAGGGCCAGAGCAGGGTGAGGAATTCCACCAGGATCTGATGGAAGGCCTCCACCAGCCCCATGCGGCCATGCGAATAGCGCAACGGGGCCAGGAAGGTGCCGTCGAGGAAGGCTGCGAGATCGCCGCGCAGGAAGTAGAGCAGGGCGAAGAAGCCAGTCGGCAGGGCGCAGAGCCCGGCATAGGCAGCGGCCATCCCTAGAGCCCGTCGCCAGGGCAGCAGCCCACGCCAGAAAGCCGGGAACACCAGCAAAGCGAAGGCGAGGCAGCCCTCGGCGACCATCACCGGCTTGATCGCCAAAGCGCAGCCCATGGCCATGCCCATGGCCACCAGCACCGACCAGCGCGGTGCCCAGGACCGGCGCAGGGCCTCCACCGCGCCGAGCGTGCCGAGGGTTATGGCGGTGACCACCATCGGGGCGAAGAGGATTTCGGTATTGGTGGCAAGGCCGCCCATCCGCAGGCTATGCGCGACATAGACCAGCCCGGCGGCCAGGCCGATGCCGCGCGGCGCTCCGGTGGCGCGGACCACGCCATAGATCGCCCAGGCGGCAGCGGCGACGCAGACGGCGCCGAGCAGCCGGATGGTGGCGATGCTTTCGCCGAAGATCCACATCGCCAGCGCATACATCGCCGGTGCACCGATCGGATGCATGTCCCAGACCGCGACCAGCGGCCAGTCGCCGCGTAGCCAGGCCTGGGCCTGGACGAGGTACAACCCCTCATCCGTATCGATGACCGCGATGATGAAGCCGAGCGCCCGCAGCAGCAGCGAGGCCAGCAGCATCACCAGCGGGATCGCCAGCACGCCCATGATGCTGTCGGCGCGGGTCAGCAAGGCCCGGGAACGCGAAGAGGGAACCGTCATGCGCGCGCTCGTGCCGGACCTGGAGGATGGGGCTTGCGCATAACACGGAAGCCATCGCCGGCAACCCCGTGTTCCGCGGCTTGACGGACATGGCCTGGTCGGCGGAGCCTTCGCATATGCACCATCAGACGCCCGATCCCGTGACTCTCGCCGTGCTCGACAACCGCCTCCGGGCCATCGTCGAGGAGATGGGGGAGGCGATGTTGCGGACCTCCTATTCCCAGATCCTGAATTCTTCGCGCGACTTCTCGATCGCGCTGTGTGATGCGCAGTGCCGGCTGGTGGCGCAGGCGGATCATATCCCGGTGCATGTGGGCGCCATGCCCTGGGCGGCCAAGGCCATTGCCGAGGCTTTCCCGGCACCGGTCGAGGGTGACACCTATCTGCTGAACGACCCCTACCACGGCGGCAGCCACCTGCCCGACCTGACCATCGTCATCCCGGTCTTCGCCGAGGGCAGCCTCCGCTTCTGGTCCGTGGTGCGGGCGCATCAGAGCGATATCGGCGGTGCCACCCATGGCGGTTACAACCCGGGCGCGACCGAAATCTGGCAGGAGGGACTCCGGATTCCGCCGATCCGGCTCGGCGAGGGCGGTGGTTTGCGGCAGGACCTGATCCGCATGCTGGCGACCAATACCCGCATCCCGCGCGACTTCACCGGCGACCTGATGGCGATGATCGGCGCGGCCCGCCTGGGCGAGCAGCGGCTGCTGCCGTTGCTGGCGAAATATGGCGCCGACAATCTGGATGCGGCGGTCTCGGCCATCCTCGACCTCTCGGCGGCGCATGCCGGGCGGATCCTGGCGACCTGGCCGGACGGGGTCTTCAAGGGCGAGGCCTTCCTCGACGACGATGGCTTCGACCGGACCGATATCGCCATCCGCGCGACGGTGACCAAGCGGGGCGAGAGCCTCATCGTGGACCTGTCCGAGAGCGACCCGCAGACCACCGGCTTCGTCAATTCCAGCTATCCGAACATGCGCAGCGCCGTGGCGATGGCCTTCGCCTTCCTGCTCGATCCGGAAGTGGCCAAGAACGATGGCGCCTTCCGGCCGCTTGAGGTGATCGCCAGGGAGGGCACCGTGGTCTGGGCACGGGATGGGGCGCCGGTGACCATGTGCACTTCGCATTGCTCGAACGAGATCGTCGAGGCCATCGTCCGCGCCTTGCAGCATTGCTGTCCGGACCGGGCCATGGGCGGCTGGGGACGGCGCTTCCGGGTGGCGATCACCGGGCAGGATGCGCGGCGGCCGGGGCGGCGCTTCGTCTGGCACATGTTCCACGCGAGGCCGGGCGGCGGGGCCAGTTCCCAGGGCGACGGCTGGTCGACCAGCGGCGAATGGCACAGCGCGGGCGGGCTGAAATTCGGCAGCGTCGAGATGGCCGAGGCGCGCTTCCCGCTGCTCTTCGAGACGCATGAGTTCCTGGCCGGCTCGGCCGGGGATGGCCAGCATCGCGGCGGCCTCGGCGGCCAGCTCTCGCTGCTGGTCGAGAGC
Source organism: Belnapia sp. AC561 (assembly GCF_979252845.1). Classification (NCBI taxonomy): domain Bacteria; kingdom Pseudomonadati; phylum Pseudomonadota; class Alphaproteobacteria; order Acetobacterales; family Roseomonadaceae; genus Belnapia; species Belnapia sp. AC561. The sequence goes on along the minus strand of NZ_CEEDBP010000014.1, from coordinate 108,897 downwards.
GACGGGCCCTGCCGGGCGAATACCGCAGGCGATGGAGTACGGCATGGCGCGGCGGGGATGCTCGGCGGGCAGGATGGGGCCCCGCATCATTACGTGCTGCGGCGGGGCTCGGGCGAGGAGCGGGTCTTGAAGACCAAGGAAGTGGGCATTGCGGTCAATCCCGGGGACCGGGTGGTGGTGCAGGCCGGTGGCGGCGGTGGCTGGGGGCCGCCGGAGCAGCGCGATCCCGCGGCCCGGGCGCGTGACCGCAAGGAAGGGTTCGTCTGATGGCGGCGTCCGATGGTCGGAGCGCCGCAGGGCGCGGAGAGCTGAATCGGCCGCTCTCAAACCTCTATCGCATCGGCATCGACGTCGGCGGCACCTTCACCGATGTGGTGGGCATCGCCTCGGATGGCACCCAGACCCTGGCCAAGGCCGCCAGTACCCCGGCCGACCAGAGCCTCGGCGTCGTCGAAGGGTTGCGGAATCTCGCCACCGCGCTGGACCTGCCGTTGGAGGCACTGCTGCGGCAGACCGAGCGGATCGTCCATGGCACCACCGTCGCCACCAATGCCCTGCTGGAACGCAAAGGCGCCGAGGTCTGGTTGCTGACGACAGAGGGCCATCGCGACGTCATCGAGATGCGGGAAGGCCTGAAGCCGGAGCGCTACGACCTGCGGCTGCCGCCGGCGGAGCCGCTGGTGCCGCGGCATCGGCGGCTCGGGGTGAAGGAAAGGCTGCGGCCGGATGGCAGCGTGGCGGTGCCGCTGGATCAGGCCTCGCTCGATGCGGCAATCGCCACGATGAAGTCTGCCGGGGCGGAGGCGGTGGCCATCGGCTTCCTGCACGCCTGGCGCGACGCGAAGCATGAGCATGCGGCGGCGGCGGCGGTGCTGGCGGCATTGCCGGGGGCGACCGTCACCTGCTCGGCCGATGTGCTGCCGCAGATCAAGGAATTCGAGCGTTTCAGCACGACGGCGGTGAATGCCTATGTCGGGCCGGTGGTCTCCCGCTACCTGGCGCGGCTGGCCGGGCGGCTGGAGGAGGCGGGCTATCCCGGGCCGCTCTTCGTCATCCTCTCGCATGGCGGGGTGGCGCCGGTTGCCGAGGCGGCGCGGCTGGCGGTGGGCACGGCGCTCTCGGGCCCGGCCGGCGGCGTCGCGGCGGCGGTGGCGCTGGCGCAGCAGGGCATGGGCCAGGATCTCGTTACCTTCGACATGGGCGGGACCTCGACCGATATCGCCCTGGTGGTGGGCGGCGAGGCGGCACTCGGCCGCGGCCGGACGGTGGGTGGCGAGCGGATCGCGCTGGAAAGCCTGGATATCGTGACGCTCGGCGCAGGCGGCGGCTCGATCGCCCATCTCGGCGCCGGCGGCACCCTGCAGGTCGGGCCGCAATCGGCCGGCGCGGTGCCGGGGCCGGCCTGCTACGGCAATGGCGGGACCGAGCCGACCGTCACGGATGCGAATCTGGTGCTGGGCTACCTGGATCCTGGCGCCTTCCTCGGTGGGGCGAAGCGGCTGGATCTGGCGGCGGCGCAGGCGGCGGTCGGGCGGCTGGCGGCGAAGCTCGGCATCACGCCGGAGGCCTGCGCCACCGGCATCCATGCCCTGGTCAATGCCCGCATGGCGGATGGCGTGCGGCTGGCGACGGTGCGGCGCGGTGTCGACCCGCGGGATTCGGCGCTGCTGTCCTTCGGCGGCGCGGCCGGCCTGCATGCGACGGCGGTGGCGCGGGAGTTGGGGCTGGCGCGGGCGACGGTGCCACTGTTCGCCGCCGGGCTCTCGGCCTGGGGGATGCTGCATACCGACCTGCGCTACGAATTGGCACAGAGCGCCATCGGGGCCGGCGGCATCCCCGAGGATGCCGAGGTTCGGATGCTGTTCGACACGCTGGAACGCGACGGCCGCGCCCGCATGGCCGGCTGGTACCAGGGCGAGGTCGCGGCCCGGCGCAGCGCCGACATGCGCTACGGCGAGCAGGTCTTCGAGATCGCGGTGCCGCTGGATGGAATCGACTGGGCGGGACCGGATCTGGCCGGACAGTTGCGGGCGGCCTTCCATGCCCGGCACCGGGCGCTGTTTACCTATGACCTGCCGGAGGAGGAGGTGGTGCTGGTGAATGCCCGTATCGCCGTGGTGGGCAAGCTGCCGACCAGCCCGGCGACCGGGTTGGGTTCCGCCGGTAAGGCGGCCGGCGCAGCAGGGGAAAGGCGCATCCTGCTGGATGGCGTGGCGGTGACGGCGCCGGTCTGGTCCTTCGAGGCACTGGGTGCCGACCAGGCCGTGGCGGGGCCGGCTATCATCGAAAGCGCCACCACCACGGTGCTGTTGCGCGCCGGGGATACCGCGCGGATGGATGCGCGCGGCTGGCTGGACGTGGTGGTGGGGTAGTGCGGGCGGCTGGCCGGCCGGGTCAGTCGGTCGGCGTCAGGCTCTTGATCAGGTCGAAGACCCGCTTGCGGACGGAGGCATCGGTGATCCGGTAATAGGCGCGGACCAGTTCCAGCGTCTCCCGCCGGTGCAGCGTGTCGTCCTCGAAGGCATCCTGGCTATCGGCGAAGCCCATGGCGCGACGCACGCCGTTCATGGCACCGCCGACCGCATCGGGCATGTCGTCGAAGAAGAATCCGATCGGCACGTCGAGAACCCGGGCGAGGTCGAACAGCCGGCTGGCGCCGATGCGGTTCACGCCGCGCTCATATTTCTGGACCTGCTGGAAGGTCAGGCCGAGGGCCTCCCCGAGCTTTTCCTGGCTCATCCCGAGCAAGGTGCGGCGGAGGCGAACCCGGGTGCCGACGTGCACGTCGATCGGGCTGGGGCGAGGCTCGCGTACCGCACGTTCGAGAATGTCGTCGCTCGCCATGTCCCGTCCAATCCCATGTCAGGCCGCCATAGTGGGGCACAAAATCCGACCCGCGGCTGCGGCAAGGGACCTAGCTGGGGCTGATCGCACCGGCATTTCCCTGGTCACCGCTTTTACGAGTAGGGCAACGAAGCGTCAATACTTTTAAGATTTCTCAATAAAGATCACACTCGCCCTTCGCGGTGTATACCGCTGTCCATTACAACCGACCGTCGCTTCAGCCAGAAGGCGAAGCCAAGCAAGGCGAGGCTGCCGAACATAGGGATCGCCAGGCCGCCCCGAGCAAAGACTGTGGGCGCATCGGCGGCCGGCAGGGCAACGGCAGCGGTGCCCATCTCTCCCAGCGGGATCGACGCCAGCTTGCGGCCACGCGAATCGAAGACGGCGGAGATTCCGGTTTGGGCCGCACGCGCCAGCGGCAAGCCTTCCTCGACGGCACGGAGGCGAGCGGCGGCAAGATGCTGCCAGGGGCCGGCCGAGATGCCGAACCAGCCATCGTTGGTGATATTGACCAGCCAGCCGGGGCGCGCCTGCGGCACCACGGCGCCGGAGAATATGACCTCGTAGCAGATCAGCGCGCCGAAGGGCGGCAGCCCGGGCAGTGCCAGCGCCATCGGGCCCGGGCCGGCGGAGAAGTCCATGCCGCCTGTCACGAGGCGAATCGGCAGCAGCCCGGCAAGCGGCATGTATTCGCCGAAAGGCACCAGATGTGCCTTGTCATAGATCCCGGCGACCTCGCCCCGCGCATCCAATGCGACGAGGCTGTTGAAGACCCGCTGCAGGGTGCCGTCCGGTGCCCATTCCGCCCGGACGCTGCCGGCCAACAGGACACCATCCGGCGGAAGGACGGCGGCGGCCATGCGCTGCGCCTCGGGATCCTGGGCAAGGAGGAAAGGGCTGGCGGTTTCCGGCCAGAGGACCGCCACGCGGGACCCGGGCGATGCAGCCGCTGCGGCGTGGGCAGCCTTGTCGGTCAACTCCAGGTAGCGCTGAAAGATGGGCATGCGCTGGTCCGGCCGCCACTTCACCTCCTGCGGGACGTTGCCCTGTACCAGCACCAGTTGTACCGGCGGACCGGAGAGTGCCGGGGCAGCGAGACGCCAGGCTCCGAAGCCGGCGAGGGCTGCCATTGCCAGGGTGGCGCCGGTCCAGACTCGCCATGCCGCAGTGCCCCGCGCCAGCAAAGGTAGCCCCGCGAGCAGGAGGGTCAGCAGCGAAAGCCCATGAACGCCGATGACCGAGGCCGCCTGCAGCGGCAGCGCATCGAAGGCCCAAACGGTGCCGAGCAGGTTCCAGGGGAAGCCGGTGAAAAGGATGCCGCGGGCCAGCTCCGCCAGCACCCATACCGCGGCGAAGCCGAGCAGCCTGGCCCAGCCGGGTGGCAGGGCGCGGGCCACCAGCACGGGAGGGATGGCGAAAAGCGCCAGCGGGATGGCCAGGGCGGGTGCGGCCAGGGGCACCAGCCACCAGAAGGTGGCGACATCTGTGAGGATGGCATGGGTGACCCAGTAGACCCCGGCCAGGCCATGGCCCCAGCCCCAGGCGAAGCCAAGCCAGGCGGCGCGGCGCCAATTCGGTGCGGCGGCAGTCAGCAGCAACAGGCCGGGGATGGCGACCAGCAGCACCGGTATCGCATGGACCGGCGGCAGCGCCAGGGCCGAGAGCAGGCCCAGTCCGAAGGCGGCCAGCAGTTGGCGCCGCCAGGGCAGGAGGGAAAGACGCTGGAGGAGGGGAATCAGCACGACCGCAACTAGCCTTGGCCTTGGCGGCGGGGCAAGCCGTCATGCGGCGGATTTAACCGAGAGGCTCGACGGCCACCACCACCCAGCGCAACGGCAGGCTGTCCCGCAGCGCCAGCGACAGGGCGATGCCACGGCCGGCCTGGGTGGTCGAGAGCAGGGTGAGGCGTGCGGTGCCGAAGCCGGTTGCTTCGATTAATGGTTCGGGCCAGCCAGGGCCGATGCGCGCCTGGGCATAGGCAAGCAGCCCCTCGGGCGTGGCGGCGTGCTGCTGCACGATCCGGCTCAGGCCGGACAGGAAGTGCTCCGCCGGCGTGACGGCGGGCGGGGGGGGTGCGATGCCGCGCAGAGCGGACCAATCCACCATGGCCTGGACCCTGGCCCGGTCGGCGGTGCGGAAGGCATCCGCAATGCCACGCGCGGCCTGCAGAGGCGCCGCGGCGAAGGCGGTGGCGGCGAGCAAGAGCAGGACCGCCGCCGTCATGGCGACCAGAAGGACCCGGCCACGCCCTTCCCGCGTCTGTTCCTGCTGCAGGCTAGCCGGCCTGACCGGCAAGGATGGTGCCTGGCGGGCATCGTAGCTGTCCCAGACCTCGTCCCAGGTGTCGTCGGGGAAGCTTGACCGGGAACCGGCGCCAAGGCTCATCATGACCAGTCTCCTGAAACGGGAGCACTGGCTGAGTTTTTTCGGGTTCCGAGAAACGATCCCATTATAAGCTCCATCGTCTTTATATTGGGATTTTGTCTCAATCCTCTGAGTGAAGGGTTAATCCAATCCGGTTGGCGGAGGCCGATATGCTGCGGTAGCGGAATCAGGGCATGCTTCGGACAGGCCCGCTGACCAGGATGTTCCGCATGCGCTCGTGTCTTCGCCCGCTGCTGCTGCCTTTGCTGGCGCCGGGGTTCGCCCTGGCGCTGGCCGGCTGCAAGACACCTTCGGCCCAGACCGAGAAGACCTGGATCTTCGCCTGTCCCGAGCCGGGAAGCCAAGTCACCTGGGATGATGGCCGCAGCCTGGCCTTCAACGGGGCCGATCCGGCCGACGCCGGCATCTGCCTGGCGCAGTCGGGCAGTGCCGCGGTCCGGCTGACCTGGGGCATGGTGGAGGCCACGAACAGCGAGGGAAGTGGCCACCGCCCCGGCATGGCAAGCTTGTTTCCGGCCAAGACCGGCGCCAATGCCAGCTACACCGCAACGGTTTCCTATCCCGGCAGCGGTATCCGGTATCCCTTCGAGACCCGCTGGCGGGTGGTGGGCTTCGAGCCCTTGCAGGTGCCGGCCGGGAGGTTCGATGCCGTGGTGCTGGAGCGGATGGTCAATGGCACCGGCGCCAATGCGGCGCAGACCTACACCGTCCGGTACTGGCTGGAAGGCGTCTCCGGCATCCTGCTGCAGCGGAAGGTGAAATTGGGGCGTGGCGGGTCCAGCCTGCTGCGCGACTTGCAGGCCACCTCGCTGACATTGCCGCCACCGCCGCCGCGCGCACCGCCGCCGGCCGGCGCGCCATCGGGGCCCCCACCGACCGGAAGCTGAAGTCGGGTGATGATGATTGCGCCATTGCAGCTTTCCGGGAGCAGCCCATTTCCAAACCCGAGTGGTGATGCGGGAGGGTCGGTCGACTGGCTGCTGCACTGCTCCAAGCCTTGGAGACCCTGACCGTGAATATCCAGTCGCCGCCGGACCAGATCATCGACACCAAGGCTACTCTGGAATCCCGCCCGAGCCGGGAGGAGGCGGAAGCCGCCATCCGGACCTTGCTACGCTGGACCGGTGACGACCCGGACCGTGAGGGACTGGTCGATACGCCTGCCCGCGTGGCCCGCGCCTTCGAGGAATTCTTCGCGGGCTATGCCGTCGACCCGGTGGAGCTGCTGGCGCGGTCCTTCGAGGAGACGGATGGCTACGATGAGATGGTGGTGCTGCGCGACATCCGGCTCGAGAGCCATTGCGAGCACCACATGGTGCCGATCATCGGCCGGGCGCATATCGCCTATCTGCCGGCCGGCCGCGTCGTGGGCATCAGCAAGCTTGCCAGGGTGCTGGAGGTCTATGCGAAGCGGCTGCAGATCCAGGAGAAGCTGACGGCGCAGGTGGCCAATTGCATCAACGACGTGCTGAAGCCCAAGGGCGTCGCCGTGGTGATCGAGGCGGCGCACCAGTGCATGACGACCCGCGGCATCCACAAGCCCGGCGTGACCATGGTGACCAGCCGCATGCTTGGCGCTTTCCGCGATGACCCCTCCACCCGGCGGGAATTCCTGGCGATGATCGGCGGCCAGCGCGGTTCGGTCGAAGGCTGAGCGCCAGCTCCTGCGTCAGCAGTCGCGGCGAGCATAGCCGGCGGTGCGGGCCGCCCGGCCCGCATCCCGGCCGCTGCCGGTGACCGAGGCCTGGGCGGCGGCATCCTGCGCTTCGGTGATCGCTTCCGCGCAGTAACCGTCGATGGGGCGGGCAACAGCCAGATTGGCCGCCTGCGGCGCATAGGGCGAAGCCTGGGAATAGAGCGGGGCGGGCGGCGCCTCGACAACGCGTTCGACCGTGCAGGCACCCAAGGCCGGGGTGAGCAGCAGGGACAGGATGGCGAGGCGGCGCATGGCGTGGCTCCTGGGAGGATGCGCGGCTCAGCGCGCATCCCGCCGGGCAGTTCCGCCACGAATGCTTCAGGCGGCGGCTTCGGCCTCGACTTCCACCAGGAAGCGGGAATCGGCCAGACCCGCGACGATCAGCAATGTGCTGGCAGGGGCATGACCGCCCAACCAGGCGGTCCGCGCGCTGCGCCAGGGGCCGACCAGGGCGGAATCGGTCAGGAAGACCGTCATCTTCACCAGGTTGGACTTGGCCATGCCATGGGCACTCAGAATGGTGCCGAGATTGGCCAGGGCCTGAGCGATCTGCCCATGGCCATCAGGGGCCAGGGTCCCATCCGCCGCCAAGCCCACCTGGCCGGAGATCACCAGCCGCGCCGCGGCATCCTTCACCAGCGCGGCATGGGAATAGGCACCCGGAGTATGAACGCCGGCGGGGTTGGACAGCGTGATGGTCATGGGTGGCTCCTCATGGCAGGTCCTCGCGCGCGACGCCGGCAGGGCCGGGCGCGGCCATGCCGCCATCCGGCCCGGGTACCGTAGCCGAAATCCAATCGCGCAGGTTGCGACGGAGCTGGAACTCGAACTCCACGTTCAGATCATCCATCGCCCGCCGCAGCAGCGCATCCGGCGCGCGGGGCCGGTTTGCCTCCGGGCCATTCACGGAACGGCGGGCTTCCGCCTCCACGAAACCCAGGCGGCTGCCGAGGGGAGAGAGGATCTCGAGCCGGCAGCCAAGGCTGCAAGTCAGCGAATCCCGACCGGCAAGCATCTGCGCCCGGGTGACGCTGAAATTGGCCTGTCCGGTGGTGCCCACAAATACCAGCCGGTCCCGCGCCATGATGCGGATGGCCTCTGCCGGCGTGGGGGAAATGCGGTCCCCGATGTCACCAGGCGTTGCCGGCGGCGCATCCTCGGCGATCTCGACGCTGGCCAGGTTGAGTGGCAACGGCGTCAGATGGCGGAAGCTCAGCGGGCCGGGCGGGATCGGCACCGGCTCGGGTTGCCCGGCACAGGCGGCGGCGCAGACGGGCAACAAAAGCAGGGCACGCCGCTTCGGCATGGCGAGGCTTCCTCCGCGGGCTGCGGCCAAGCCGCGAAATGACTGGGTCAAGAGGTGCTGCCGCCAGCCTGGACTTCGCTGCGGTTGAAGCGGAAATCCAGGTTGCAGAATTCGCAGGTCATGGTGATCGCGCCATCCTCCTGCGCCATGTGATCCAGATCATCCTCGCCGAAATTCGCCAGCACACCGGCCAGCCGGGAGCGCGAGCAGCGGCAGCCGTAGGAAAGCGGGCGCGGTCGGTCGATCGAGAGCCCCTCGGCATGGAACAGCCGATGCAGAAGCTTATGAGAGGGCAGGGTATCGTCCAGCAATTCGGCATCCGTCAGGGTTGCCGCCAGAGCGAGGGCGGTGACCCAGGCCTCGTCCTGCTCCTCGGCGTCCAACTCCGGATCGATGCCGCCTTCGCCGGCGACCTTCTCCATGATGAAGGCGGCGGCACGCCAGCCGTTTTCGGTCTGGGCGCAGGCGAGGCGGATATGGGTGCGAAGCTGTTCCGAGGTACGGAAATAGTGGTCCGCCATGGCGGACAGGCTCATGCCCTCGATCTCGACGATGCCCTGGTATCGCTCCATGTCCGGACCCTGGTCGCAGGTGAAGGCCAGGTAGCCTCGGCCGAGCAAGGCCGGGGCATCCGCGGTATCGTCATGCGAGAGCATCTCGGCCAGGGCTTCAGCATCGGCCCGGGCATAGCCCCGCAGGGCGCCGGCTTCGGTGCAATCGGCCAGCAACATGGAGACGGGGCCATCGCCCTTGGCCTGCATGGAAAAGCTGCCCTTGAACTTCAAGGCACCGGCGAGGCCGGCGGCCAGGGCCATCGCTTCGCCGGCCAGCTTGGTGACGCCCGGATGGTTGACGTGCCGGGTCAGCAGGGCATCGGCCAGCGGGCCGAGGCGCACCAGGCGGCCGCGGACTGGCCGATCGGCCAGATGGAAGGGCTGGATGCCACGGGGCAGCACGATATCCGGCACCGGGGGCCGGTCATGCTGCAGGAAGGCGGGGGTGGCGGAAGGCTGGGTCGGATCGGGCAACTGGACAAACCTTGGAACTACGGCCCTATAGATAGGGCTGCAAGGCGGCTTCGCCCACCCGGCTGTTGCGCAACCTGGCTTGCGTCTTCGCTGCCAAGGGCATCGCCCTGGCGGGTCGACCTGCTAGGTTTGGCGAGCGCGGTCTCCAGCCAGGGCGGCCAGCCTTGGCCGCCGTGCCCTGGGGGCCTGTGTCGCGGACCTCACCCAGCAGGTCCGTGCTTATCGAGAATGATACGGGAAAGCGCGCTTAACCGGCGCCCATGGCCCAGAGCAATACGCCCTTCTGCGCATGCAGCCGGTTCTCGGCTTCGTCGAAGACCACGCTTTGCGGCCCATCGATCACCTCGGCCGCGACCTCCTCGCCACGATGTGCCGGCAGGCAATGCTGGAAGATCGCATCCGGCGCGGCATGACGCATCAGCGCTTCCGTCACCTGGTAGGGCGTCAGCAGGTTGTGCCGGTTGGGCATGCCGCCGTCCTCGGTCTCGTCGTTCATCGAGACCCAGGCATCCGTGACGACGCAGCGGGCGCCGCGCACGGCTTCCACCGGATCATCGGTCAGCTCGATCGTGGCGCCCTGGGCGCGGGCCCAGTCCACCACCCATTGCGGCGGGCGCAGGGCGGCCGGCGTGGCCAGGCGCAAGGTGAAGCCGAAGCGGGCAGCGGCCTGGATGAAGCTCTGCGCCACGTTGTTGCCATCGCCGATCCAGGCAACAACCTGCCCGGCGATGGGGCCTCGATGTTCCTCGAAGGTGAGGACATCGGCCATGAGCTGGCAGGGATGGGAGATGTCGGTCAGCCCATTGATGACCGGCACCGTGGCATGCGCCGCCATTTCCCGGATGCGGCGCACGTCATGGGTGCGCATCATGATGCAGTCGACGTAGCGCGAGAGCACCTTCGCGGTGTCGCTGAGCTCCTCCCCACGCGAGGACTGCATGTCCCGCGCATTGAGATAGACGACATCGCCGCCGAGCTGGCGGATGCCGACCTCGAAGCTGACCCGGGTCCGGGTGCTGGGCTTCTCGAAGATCAGCGCCACGGTCTTGCCGGCCAACGGTTTGGCCACTTGGCCGCGCTTGGTCTGGGAGGCGAGGTCGAGCATCCGCCGCAGGGTGGCGGGTTCCAGATCCATCAGTTCCAGGAAATGCCGGGGGGGCGTGACTCCCCCGGCCTCCGTCTTCACCGCGGCCAGCGCAGTCACTGTGCCGCCGCCTTTTCCGCTCCCGGGGTGCAGCGCAGGCAGGCACGGTCGAGCAGGCGGATGGCCTCGTCTGCCTCGGCCTCGGTGATGGTGAGCGGCGGGGCGACCCGCAGCACATTCATCCCGGCCGCGACCGTCAGCAGGCCTTCCGCCACGGCGGCGCCCTGCATGTCACCGTTGCTGACCTCGGGCGCCAGCCGAAGACCGAGCAGCAGGCCGGCGCCCTGGACGCCCTCGATGACCTTGGGGTGGCGATCCGCCAGGCCCAGCATCCCGCGCCAGAGATGGCGGGCCACCTTGTCCACGCCATCCAGGAAGCCGGGGGCGAGGATCACGTCCAGCACCGCGTTGCCGGCGGCACAGGCCAGCGGATTGCCGCCATAGGTGCTGCCATGGGTGCCGGGCTTGAGGTACTTCGCCACCTTTTCCTTTGCCAGGATGGCGCCGAGCGGGAAGCCGCCGCCGATGCCCTTGGCCGAGGACATGACATCCGGCTCGATCCCGGCCCATTGATGCGCCCACAGCTTGCCAGAGCGGCCCATGCCGGTCTGCACCTCGTCGAGAGCCAGCAGGATGCCGAACTCGTCGCAGGCGGCACGCAGGTCCCGGAGGTAGTCGAGGGAAGCAGGACGGACGCCGCCCTCGCCCTGGACCGGCTCGATCATGACGGCGGCGGTGGTGCCGTCGATCGCGTCGCGGAGCGCATTCATGTTGCCGAAGGGCACATGCTTGAAGCCGGGCATCGGCGGACCGAAGCCGGCGAGGTACTTCTCGTTGCCCGTGGCAGCCAGCGTCGCCAGCGTGCGGCCGTGGAAGGCGCCCTCGAAGCAGATGGTGACGTTGCGCTCGGGGTGGCCGTTCTCCGCGTGGTATTTGCGGACCGCCTTGATCATTCCCTCATTCGCCTCGGCACCAGAATTGCCGAAGAAGACGCTATCGGCGAAGGAGGTGGCGCAAAGCCGCTCGGCCAGCCGCTCCGCCTGCGGGATGCGGTAGAGGTTCGAGGTATGCATCACCTTGGCCGCCTGCTCGGCGATGGCCTGCACCAGGTGCTTGTTGCCATGGCCGATGCTGCTGGTGGCGATGCCGGCGCCGAAATCAAGGAATCGTCGCCCATCGCCGGTCCACAGCCAGGAGCCCTCGCCCCGCTCGAAAGCGAGGTCGGCACGGTTGTAGGTGGGCATCAGGGCGGGAATCACGAAATGCGCTCCAGACTTCCCCCTCGCCGGCGACGATCGCGGGCCTTGCCGGGGGAACGGCGGATTTGGCCGTAAACAATCGGCCGCGTCAAACCATCCTGCACGAAATAGGCGGGGGAATCGCTTCCCCCGCCCCTTCAGCCTCGCAATTCGCGGGTGGCTCAGCCACGCCGTTCGGCGGCTGCCTCGTAGGTGAAGGTCGGCAGGCTGCCGAGGCTTTCCTTGGTCGCCCCGGTCAGGGTCCAGCGGCCATTGCTATTGGCGGCCATCTGCAGCCGGTCGTAGGGCACGGCCACCAGCTTGGCACCGATGCCGAGGAAGCCGCCGACCGAGATCACCGCCACGGGGCCGGTGCCGCCGGCGGGGATCAGGATGTCGTCCACCTCGCCGATGCTCTCGTTGTTCTCGTTATAGACGGCGGAGCCGATCAGCTTGCTGGCGCGGCGGCCATTGCGCAGGGTGCTGCTATCGACGGCGAGCGGGCCGGTGGTGGCACCGGTATTGGTGGCCGCCGGCGCCTGGTTGGCACCGGGATTCGCACCGGTCATGTTGGTGCCGAGGGCACGATCCACGGCGCGGCCGGCAGCGGTACCGGGCGGATTGCCAGGCGTGCCATCGGGGGCAGCCGCGGGATTGGCACCGGTCGAGTTGGTACCGAGGGCGCGGTCCACCGCGCGGCCGGCGGCGGTGCCGGGCGGATTACCGGGGGTGCCATCCGGGGCTCCGGCCGCAGTACCGGTGCCCGTCCCCTGCTGGGCCGCAGCATTCGGCGTCGTTCCGGGAACGAGGCCGGGGGGCGTACCCGCGCCCATGCCGGGAGCTGTATTGGCGGTGGTGCCAGGCGTCATCGGGGAGGGCGCGGCGACCGAGGGGGCCGGGGTCCGCGGTGCCGGGGTGGTGAGGTTCGGAACGGCCGGGGTCGGATTGGTCGGCGCGGTCTGGGCCAGGGTGCCGCCGGCGGCATTGTTGTTCGCACCAGGCGTGGTGCCCTGTGCGAGGGCCAGGACCGGCACGGCAAGCAGGGCAGCGGCAGCGGCAGCGGTCATGGCGAGCATCTGTTGGCGTGTGGTCATTGCGGCGTCACCTTCTTGCAGACCCGGAAATGCCGGGTGAGGCCGCATCAACGCGGTAGCAGGAGGCGCGGTTGCCCGCGCCTCACGTGGCCTTCAGGCCGGGTCGCCGGTCTCCGCCACCAATCCCGCCGCGGCGATGCCGGCGACCGCGCAAACCTCATCCTGGGCCGAGACATCGCCGCTGATGCCAACGGCACCGAGGATGACGCCATCGGCGCCGCAGACGAGGACGCCGCCCGGCACCGGCACGGCCTTGCCGCCGGACAGGTCGGACAGGGCATTCATGAAGCCCTGCATGGCCTGGGCCCGCCGTGCCAATTCACGGCCGCCGAGGCCCAGCGCCAGCGCGCCATAGCCCTTGCCGAGCGCAATCTCGGGACGGAGCAGGGAGGAACCATCCTCACGCTGCACTGCCTTCACCTGGCCGCCGGCATCCAGCACGACGACGGTCAGCGGCATGAGGCTCAATTCCCGCCCCTTGGCCAGGGCCGCGGTGACGATGGTATTGGCCTGGGCGAGCGTCAGGCCATTGGTCGGGTAGCGGGCCATGGGATTTCCTTCGATTGGATGTCCGTAATGCCCGGCGGCGGTGGGCTTCACCAGCCCTCAAGCGGGGATGACCCCAAGCTGGGATGGCAGGATGCGGCGTGGCACACTCGCCCGCATGGATGACGATCGCCCCGCCCGGCCAGCACGACGCGCCATCCCCGCCGGCCCGGTCCCCACCGAGGCCAAACTGCGGGAGGCAGCGCTGGCGCATCTGGCCCGCTTCGCCGCGACCGAGGCCGGGCTGCGCCGGGTACTGCAGCGCCGGGTGGACCGATGGGTGCGCCGGGCGGAGGCCGAGGGTGGCGACACGGCGGGTGCCGCCGCCGCTCGTGCCGTGGCGGCCCATGTGGCGCGGCAATTGGTGGCTTCGGGCGTGGTGGATGACGCCGCCTTCGCCGAGGCCCGGGCGCGGCGGCTGGCCAGGGCCGGACGGTCGCGCCGGGCGATCGAGGCGCATCTCGCCGGCAAGGGAGTCGGGCGGGAGGCGGTGGCGGCGGCGGTGCCGGCAAACCCCGCGACCGAGCTGGATGCGGCATTGGCGCAGTGCCGGCGTCGGCGGGTCGGGCCATTCGCCGCCGAGGTGGCGCCACGCGAACTCCGGATGAAGGCGCTGGCTGCGCTGGCACGGGCCGGCTTCAGCCGGGATGTGGCCGAAGCGGCACTGGATATGGCGCCGGAGGAGGCCGAGGACCGGCTCCTCCGGCTCAAGCAAAGCTAGACCGCAGTTCCGTGGTGCGTGTCAGGCGGCGCCATGCGCGCGGAAGAAGGCCAGCATCCGGGCCCAGCCATCCTCGGCCGCGTCCTTCCGGTAGGTCGGCCGATAGTCGGCGTTGAAGCCGTGCGGCGTGTCCGGATAGATCTTGAGCTCCACGGTCTTGCCGGCGGCGCGGGCACGGGCAGCGGCGGCCTCGACATCCGGCACCGGGATGCCGGTATCGGCCGCGCCATAAAGACCGAGCAGCGGGGCCTTCAATTCCGTCGCCATATCCGCCGCGGTGCGCGGCTGGATGGCGCTGGTGGCGCCGCCGACCGGGCCATACCAGGCGACGGCTGCCTTCAGCGCGGGATTATGGGCGGCATAGAGCCAGGTATTGCGCCCGCCGCGGCAGAAGCCGGTGACGGCAAGCTTCGCCGGATCGCCCAGGCTGCCCGACAGGCCGGTGGTGGTGGCCCAGGCGGCGGCGCTGTCGAGGTCCGCCAGCATCTGCGCATCCGGTGCCTTGCTGATGACGTCGCGGATGATGGTCGGGACGTCGGTCATCGTCGAAAGATCGCCGAGCCGGGCATAGAGCTCCGGCGCCACCGCGAGATAGCCGGCCTTGGCGAGGCGGCGACAGAGGTCCTTGATGTGCTCGTGGACCCCGAAGATCTCCTCGATGACCAGCACCACGGGGTAGCGGCCCGCGGCCGCCGGGGCGGCGGCATAGCCCGGCAGGGTGCCGCCGGAGACCGGGATCCGCACCTCCTCCGCATGCAGGCCGCTGCTGTCGGTATGGATGACCTGGGCCTCGGCGGTCGGCACCGCGAGGGTGAAGCCGGCCATCAGCGAGGTCATGACGAAGCCGCGGCGCACCAGCGGCTGGCGGGCGAGGCCTTCGAGGCCGAGCAGGTCCTGCATGGGAAACTCCTTCTGGGACTGTGGGCCGGCTTCGCCCGCCGGGCCGGGCCGGTTACCCGGCCTTGACGGTATTGGTCAGCGAACCGATGCCGTCGATCTCGCAGCGGATGACGTCGCCCGGCTTCAGGGTCTGCGGCGGCACCATCGCATAGCCGACGCCCTCGGGCGTGCCGCTGATGATGACGTCACCCGGCTTCAGGGTGAAGCCGATCGAGAGCTGATGGATGATCTCCTTCACGTCGAAGATCATCTTGCTGGTATGGCTGTCCTGGCGTTTCTCGCCGTTGACGAAGCAGCGGATGCCGGTGTTCAGCCCATCCAGCTCATCCGCCGGGACGATCCAGGGGCCGAGCGGGCAGGAGCGGTCGAGCGACTTGCCCTTGAACCACTGGCCGTAGCGGCGCTGCAGGTCGCGGCCGGTGACGTCGTTGCCGATCGTCCAGCCGAAGACGTGGTTGAGCGCGTCCTCCTTGCTGATATCGGTGCCTTCGGTGCCGATGATGACGGCCAGCTCCACCTCGTAGTCCAGCCATTGGGTGGTGCCGGTATGGGGCGGGATCCAGTCATCCGGGGCGATGACCGTATCGGGCGCCTTGGTGAAGAATTGGGGAAACTTCGGCAGTTCCGAATTGGTGATGCCGCGGGTCCGGTCGCCCTCGGCCACATGATCCATGTAGTTGCGGCCGACGCAGAAGACGTTCCGGCGGGGGCGCGGGATCGGCGCCATCAGCGTGGTGGTGCCGGCCGCGAGCACGGCGGCGGGCGGCGGCGCGGCGGCCAGGGCCTTGATCGCAGCGAGGGCGGAAGGACCGGCTTCGATCAGCGACAGCATATCCCGGGTGGCGCCGGCCAGAGCGCCACCGGTGGCGGCGGCGGAAAGGTCAAGAATGCTGCCGTCGTCCAAGGCGGCGCCGACGCGCGGCCCCTTGGCATCGGTGAAGGTCACAAGCTTTGTCATGAATAGGTTTCCCGCTGCGGATTGGCGCGGCGGCAGGGGAACGCGGCGGCAGGGTGGTGGCAAGCCCCCTTCGTTGGGAATCCAGGCAATTGGGTGCCTGAAGAACACGGAATAAAGCTGCAAATCCTGCGGCTTGAACAACCAAAAGTTGCATAATAGCAGAGAATTCGATAAGCTTTTGGTAGTCCCGATGGCGGAGTACTTGGCCTATGCCATCTCATCCTCACCGCTTCCTTAATCCGTCCCTGGTCATGCGGCCGCTGCGCCGTCGCGCCATGCTGGCCACGATGTCAGGTGCCGGGATCGGTGGGATGGCGGCATTGGGGAAGCCGGCAGTTGCGCTGACGACCGACCTGGACCGGCAGGAATGGGCCGCCTTCCAGGCGCGCTTCCTGGCGCCGGAGGGACGGGTGGTGGACAGCGGCAATGGCGGCGTGTCCCATTCCGAGGGGCAGGGCTGGGGCCTGCTGTTTGCCGTCCGGGCCGATGACCGGCCGGGGTTCGAGCGGCTGCTGGCCTGGACGCGGCGCGTGCTGCGCCGGCCGCGGGACGAGTTGCATGCCTGGCGTTTCGAGCCGGATGCGGCGATGCCGGTCGCTGATGTCAACAACGCGACCGATGGCGATCTCTGTATCGCCTGGGCCCTGCTGGAGGCCGGGGAACGCTGGGGCGTCGCGGATCATGGCGCTCTCGGCGCGGCAATCGGACGGGACATCCTGCGGCTGCTGGTGCGCCGGGCGGGAGGATATAGTGTGCTTCTGCCCGGGGCACGCGGCTTCGACCGGAGCGAGGCGACGATCCTCAACCCATCCTATTATGTGTTTCCGGCCTTCGCCGCGCTGGCCCGGGCCGTGCCCGATCCGGCCTGGGTCCGGGTTGCCGCAGATGGACTGGTGCTGCTGCGGTCCAGCCGGTTCGGGCGTTGGGGGCTGCCGCCGGATTGGGTGACGCTCAGCAAGGCGGATGGGAAGCTCAGCCTGCCGAGTCGCTGGCCGCCACGCTTCTCCTATGACGCGGTCCGGGTCCCTCTCTATCTCGCCTGGGCGGGCTTGGCCTCGGAGCCAGCCCTGGGACATGCGCGTAGTTTTTGGACGGATCCCAAGCATCCGTTTATTCCCGCTTGGGCCGATTTGGCCAGCGACACGGTCTCGCCCTATGCCGCCTCATCGGGGGTAATGGCCGTCTCGCGGCTGTCGCTAGTGCAACGATCCAACGCTCTGGACCTGGCCCGGAGCCTACCCTTGGTGGCGCAGGCCTCCGATTATTACGCGGCCGCCTTGGGGCTTCTGGTGCGGGCGGCATGGCAGGAAGCGCTTGCTGCGTCCGGGTAATTCGCGTGATTGGCTTAAAAATCTGTTTCGTTTTGGTCTCCGTCGCGGCATGTTGTCCTCATAATGGGGAACTTATTTGGGATGGCGCAGGACTCCGACGTCGCCAGGGTGGCTGCGGCGCTCAAAGCGCCTGGAATTCGCTATAAGAGCTTTGGCAATGACCCGGTTCGCAACGTGACGCAGCCGATGGGAAACGTCGCAAATTCTTTCCCGCTGCTCGGGGCTGCCATGGATGCTGCAGTCGCCCCGCTGACGCCACCCTCGGGGCTATCGGTCGAACCGCAGGCGGCAGCCGTGCCGGAGCGGGAGGCGCCGCGCGGTGTCCCACCCCCTGCGTTGGCAGCCTATGCTCCGCCGAGCGCGCCGGAGCCTGCCCCACGGCACTACGAGCCGCCGCCTGCCAGCTTCACGCCGCCGCCGAGCTTCACCCAGGCCCCGCGGCGACAGGATAGTGGCGATGCCGCCGCGGGCCAGTTCCCCTTCGGTGCCCCGCCCACCTATCCGGAGCCCACTGCGCCCTATGAGGCTCGGGGAGAGTTTCCGGACGCCAGTGCGGCTGTCGCGTCGCCAAGCGTCCCGATGCAGGGTTTTCCGCAGCAGCAGCCCTTCAGCCAGATGCCGGCTGCGCATGCCCAGGGGGCAGCGGCCTATGGCTTCGGCGCCTCGATCGCCGATCCGGCGCAGAACAACTACCGCTTGCTCGAATCGCTGGGCCGGCCGGGGGAGCTGCCAGGCCAGGTGCCGCAGCCGCCTTCACATCTGCCGCAGGGTCCGACGGGGACCTTCGGATCCATGTCGAGCATGGAAGCTGCCGCGGCGATGCAGAGCTTCGGCCAACCGGCAGCGCAGCAATCCGGCTTCCAGCACCCGGGCTACGGCCAATTCGGTCATGGCCAGACGGGTTTCAGCACGCCCGCACTACCGACGACCAGTACTTGGCCCAGCCCTGTGTCCACCTCCGCCCTTCTGCCGGCCGCCATGGTAACCCTTCCTCTGGCTGAGGTGATGCGCCTGGTCGCCGTTGGCGCGCCCGTCGCTTCGTCCCCGTTCGCGGCGTTTCGGGTTTCAGGCGGCGTGTCCAACTCTCGGTAGTCCGAGGAGGCCTCGCCATGCCCCTGATTTGCTTCGCGTCTCCCAAAGGGGGCGTCGGAAAGACCACGCTTGCCGCCAATATCGCGGATGCGCTGCGTCGCAGCGGGCGCCGTATCCTCACGCTTGACTTCGACCCGCAGAACACGCTTCGCCTGCATTACGGAATGGCGCTGACCGATGGCGGCGGCTTCGTCGCCGATCTGCCGAAGCGGCCGGATTGGCGCAATGCCGCCCGGCAGACCGAATCCGGCGTCATCCTGCTGCCGCACGGAGCGATCGATATCCGCGGTGCGCTTGGGCTGGCGGCCGCGCTGGAGCGCGACCCCGAATTGTTGGCTGCGCCGATGCGGGCGATCCTGGCTGACCCGGGGCTGATGGTGGTGGCGGATACCTCGCCGGGTCCATCGCATGCCTTGAACCTGCTCGCGCCCATGTCCGCCATGGTGGTCTGCGTTCTGCTGGCGGATGCCACCAGCGCGGCGCTGGTGCCGGAAATCGACAGCGGCCGCTTCCTCGGAAACGGGACCATGGCCGCGCTTTTCGCCGGGCGGCTCCGGGTCGTGCTCAATCAGGTGGACCCGGAATCCCGGCTTTCCCGCACCGCGGCGGAGACGGTGGCGCGGCATCTCGGCCCTCGGCTGCTGGGCGCGGTCTGCCGGGACGAGGTGGTCGCGGAGGCATTGGCCTCGCAGCGGATGGTGCTCGACTTTGCCCCGCAAAGCCATGCCGCCGAGGATTTGCGGGAAATCGCCCGAGGCATCGAAGCGGCGCTTCCGGTGGTGCCGGAGGCTTTCCCGGCCGTATGGGGTGCGCGATGAGCGGATCGGCCGCGACGCGCGAACGATTGGCCCGGCTGCCCTTCGTCCGTACGCGGATCGGCGGCATCTTGGCCACGGCGATCGGCCTGATGGCGGCCATGGTGGTGGTGGTGGCACCGCTGGAGCCGGAGGATCAGGCCTATCTGGCAATCGGTGGCTTGATCCTGTTCCTGGTCGCCAATGTGTTCCGGGGGCGGACGGTCACGCTCGCACTTTCGGCGCTGTCCTGCGTGGTCTCGGTTCGATACCTCTATTGGCGGCTCAACGACACGCTGGACTACAGCGGCTTCTGGCAGACATTTCTTGGCACCGGGCTGCTGCTGGCCGAGATCTATGCCGTTGTGGCGCTGGTGCTGTCCTATTTCCAAAGCCTTTGGCCGCTCGAACGGAAGCCGGTTCCGCTGCCGGATGACGTGGAGCTATGGCCTACGATCGATATCTTCATCCCAAGCTACAACGAGCCGCTGGAGGTGGTGAAGCCGACCGTCTTCGCCGCCCTCGCACTGGACTGGCCTGCCGACAAGCTGAACGTCTACCTGCTGGATGATGGCCGCCGCGAAGAATTCCGGCATTTCGCCGAGGACGTCGGAGCCGGCTATATCACCCGCCCCGACAACAAGGGCGCCAAGGCCGGTAATATCAATAATGCGCTGCAGGAGACGGATGGCGAGTACGTTGTCATCTTCGACTGCGACCATGTGCCGACACGGGCCTTCCTGCAGCTGACGGTCGGCTGGATGCTGCGCGACCGTGACCTCTGCATGGTGCAGACCCCGCACCATTTCTATTCACCGGACCCCTTCGAACGGAACCTGGTCACCGGCAGTCGGGTGCCGAATGAGAATTTGCTTTTCTACGGCTTGATCCAACAGGGCAATGATTTCTGGGGTGGTACCTTCTTCTGCGGTTCCTGCGCCGTCATCCGGCGAGAAGCCTTGGAGGAGATCGGTGGCGTGCCGACAGAAACGGTGACCGAGGATTGTCACGCCTCCCTCCGGATGCAGCGGCTTGGCTGGCGTACCGCTTATCTGCGGGTGCCGCTGGCGGCTGGCCTCGCAACCGAAAGACTGATGCTGCATATCGGCCAGCGGATGCGCTGGGGCCGGGGAATGATTCAAATCCTGCGGCTGGAGAATCCGCTGACGGCCAGCGGCCTGGGGATGGCCCAGCGTCTTTGTTATTTCATGGCAATGTTTCATTTCCTGTTCCCGTTGCCACGCTTCGTCTTTCTCACCGCGCCTCTGGCTTATCTGCTGATGGGCCAGACCATCATCGCGGCGTCGCCGTTGGCGATCGTCGCCTATGCGGGGCCACACATCATCCATTCGATCGTGACTGCCAGCCGGATCCAGGGCCGTGTGCGGCATTCCTTCTGGTCCGAGATCTACGAAGCGGTGTTGTCCGTCTACCTTTTGCCGGTGACCCTGGCGACTTTGCTCGATCCTCGGCGTGGCCGTTTCAACGTGACGGACAAGGGCGGCACCTTGGGCGAGGGATACTTCGACCTGCGCGCCGTGGGACCCAATATGGTGCTCTCCATGTTCCTGATAGCAGGGCTGCTTGCCGGCTTTGCCGGTCTGGCGACGAATGCGCCTCAGACCCTCGAGTTCCAGGCTTATGCGTTGAATCTGGTGTGGGGAACGCTGTGTCTCCTCACAGTGCTGACGGGGCTGGCCGTCGGCCGCGAGCGGCGGCAGGTCCGGGAACGTGCACGAATCAATGCGGAGGTTCCCGCCACCATCCTGTTGTCGGATGGCCGCATCGTCGAAGGCGAGACGCGCGACTTGTCGCTCGGCGGTGCAGCGATCTATGCGGACCGGCCGGAAGGGATGCTGGACGATACCGTGGTGACCCTGGAGCTGGAATGCGGCTCCGAGATCATCCCCTTGCCGGCCGAGGTGCTGCGCTGGAGCCAGGACCGCCTGCAGGTCCGCTTTGCGCCGCAGGATCTGCGCGATGAAGGCCAGATCGTCCGCGCCGTGCTGGGGCGGGCTGATGCCTGGGTCGGCTGGGACGAAACCCGCGTCGACCGGCCGTTGCGATCGCTGCGGGAGGTGGTGGTGAGCATCACCGGGCTGCTGCGCGGTGGCTCCCAATTCTCGCTGCGGCGGAAACCCTCGAAGTCGGCAAGCCGCCCGTTGCCGCCGATCAGCGAACCCGAGCGGCCCCCGGCTCCGGGCCGGCCCGCTTCTCGCCCGGAACCGCCACGCCGGGCCGCGGCTTGGCTGCTGGTGGCCTTGGGGCTGGGTGTATCCGGCCCGACCCTGGCGCAGCGCAACCTGCCGACTGCAACCCAGGCACCCGCTGCCCTGTCGCCATCGCTGAATACCACTCCGCCGGCTACGGCCGTGCCGGCGCCCGCCTTTGCCGCACCCGGGGCGGCAGACCCGACCGTCGGCACCCGGCGCGTCTCCTATAGCCTGCGTCAACTCGGGCTTCGCTCACCGATGCAGTTGAGGGGCACCTCCGACCTTCAGGGCGTGCTCTTCGGGGTGCGGGGCGATGAGGTCGTGACCCAGGCAAGGCTGGTGCTGCAGGGCTCCACCTCGCCGGCGCTGATCCCGGAACTCAGCCAGATCTCTGTGACGCTGAACGAGCAGTTCGTCGGGGCGATCCAGCCGGACCGGAACCGGCCCTCCTTCGGTCCGCTGGAATTCCCGGTGAATCCGGTCTTCTTTGCCGACAACAACCGGATGAACTTCCGCTTCGCCGCGCGCTATGCGGTCGAATGCAATGACCCGCTGTCGGGTCTGCTCTGGGCCGTGGTGTCGGATACCTCGACCCTGAACCTGGTGCTGGAGAAACTGCCGGTGACGCGCGATCTGGCGCGGCTGCCGGAACCCTTCTTCGATCCGCGCCTGCTGCGGGACCCGTTGAACCTGCCGATCGTCCTGCCGGACAGCGCGGGCAATGAAGCCGTGCGGGCAGCCGCCATCGCATCCTCCTGGTTCGCGGTGCAGGCGGATTATCGCGGGGCGGCTTTCCCAGTCATGACCTCTGCCCCAGCGCGCGGCAATGCGGTGGTGATTGCGACCGGGCCGGATAGCATCCCGGGCCTCGCCCTGCCGCGCTTCGATGGGCCCACCGTCGCGCTGGTCCCGAACCCGGGCGATCCCTTCGGCCTGCTGCTGGTCCTCGGTGGCCGCACCGGTGCGGAGGTGGTGACGGCGGCGACCGCGGTCGCGGTGGGACGCCAAGCCCTGTCGGGCGAATTGGCGCTGGTGCAGACGCCGGATTCGCCGCCACGGCAGCCCTATGATGCACCGCGCTGGGTCCGCAGCGACCGCCCGGTGAAGCTGGGCGAACTGGTCGATCCTTCGGAACTGCAGGTCTATGGCTATTCGCCGGGGCCGATCTCCATTCCCTTCCGGACGGCACCCGATCTCTTCACCTGGCGCAATCGGCCATTGGATGCGGATATCCGCTTCCGGGCACCGCCGGGGCCCATCGTCGATGTCGCGGTGTCGCGCATCGATGTGACGGTCAACGATCTTTATCTCCGCAGCTTCCCGCTGCGGCGGGCGGATCCGGTCTGGCCCTTGTCCATGGTCAGCCGGTTCTTCGGTGGTGGCGACCGTTCCGAGGGACGGGTCGGCATTCCGACTTGGATCGTGTTCGGCCAGAACGACCTGCAATTGCGCTTCGACATGAAGCCGCTCTCACGCGGGGATTGCGTCGCGGTGCCGGGCGATATCCGCGCCGGCATCGATCCGGACAGCACCATCGACCTGTCCGGCGCGCATCGCTTCACCACCTTGCCGAACCTGGCCTATTTCGCCAGCTCGGGCTTTCCCTTCACACGGATGGCCGACCTGTCCACGACTGCGGCAGTGCTGCCGGACCGGCCGAGCGCGGGCGAGCTCTCTGCCTTCTTTGGTCTGATCGGTCGGCTTTCGGCGTTGGTGGGCTATCCCGCGACCGGGCTGCAGGTGGTTCGGTCCCAAGGGTTGCAGCAGGCGGCGGAGCGGGACCTGATCGTGATCGGCGCCCTGGGCCGACAACCGGCCTTGCAGCAGCTCATGCAGAATGCGCCGCTGCAACTCGAAGGCAATCGGCTGACGGTGGCGTTGCCCGATGCCCTCGGTCAGTTCCGCCATCTGTTCGGCGGTGGCGCCCGCAGCGGGGAGGTCGAGCGCGCCTCGGCCCAGCTGGCGGCTCCGGGCGAGAGTCTCGGCGCAATCTTCGGTTTCGAGTCGCCGTTGCGTGCGGGCAAATCCGTGCTGGTGCTGACCGGCGCCTCGGCCGCAGGGCTTGAGGACATGGTGCTGGCGCTGCGGGACCCGGAGCAACTGCCGCGCGTCCAGGGCGACCTGGCATTGCTGAGCGGCGGCCGGATCCAGGGCTATAGCCTTGGCAACAGCTATACGACCGGCAGCCTGCCGCCGTGGCTCTGGCCGCAGCTTTACCTGTCATCGAGCCCGGCCGGACTGCTGGGCATCCTGGCCCTCGCCACCATACTGCTGGCCGCACCACTGTACTGGGTGCTGCGCCGCCGGTCCGTGCAACGTCTGCGGATGAGGACGAACTGATGGCCCGCCATGCGCGCCTGATCGCCGCTGCCTTGGCGAGCTCCGCGATGGGTGCCGTGCCAGGGCTGGCCCAGACCGGCCTGCCGCAGACGGCACCGGTGCAAGGCGGCGTGGCCCAACCAGGTACGGCACCACTAGGCAGCGGCTTGGCGCAAACCTTTCTTGGCACGGGCGGTGCGACGCCGACAGGCCAGGAAGGTGCGGTCTCGACCCTGCTCGACCAAGCCAATTACTGGCGTTTGCAGAACCGGCCGGAACTGGTGCTGCGCACGCTGGAACGCGTGCTGATCGTTGATCCGCGCAATGTGGATGCCCTGACCGGGGCAGCCCAGGCGCAGGCGCAACTCGGCAATCGCCAGGCGGCGGAAGGCTTCCTCAGCCGGCTGCGGCAGGTGGCGCCCAGCGACCCGCGGTTGAGCGATACCGACATCACGGTGCGTGCCCAGACCGTGGACCAGGGGGCATTGGCGGAGGCGCGCCGGCTGGGGCAGGCCGGGCGGGCCGCCGAGGCGGCGCAGCGCTACCGCGAGCTGTTCCGTGGCGCCGCGCCGCCGGACGCCTATGCACAGGAATACTACGCCACGCTGGCCGGCACGGATCAGGGCTATGCCGAAGCGCGGGATGGCCTGGCGCGTCTCAGCCAGCGCTCGCCCAGTGATACCCGGCTGCAACTCGCCTATGCCCAGGTGCTGACCTACCGGGATACCACCCGTGGTGACGGCATCGGCCGGCTGAAGCAGCTCGCCGCCAATCCGGAAGTCACCACCGCAGCGACCGCAGCCTGGCGGCAGGCGTTGCTGTGGCAGGGCCCAAGCCGCGAGATCGAGCCGGAGCTGCAGGCTTTCCTGCAGCGGTTTCCGAATGATGCGCAGGTCGCCGCCAAGCTGAACGAGGCGCAGAACCCGCCTTCCGGTCCGCCCGATGAAAGCGGCATGTCGCGCATCCGCGGCTTCGAACAATTGAATGCCGGGCGGCTGCGGGAGGCGCAGCGGGAATTCGAGACGGCGGTGGGCCGCAATGCCGAGGACGCCGATGCAACCGGCGGCCTCGGCCTGGTACGGCTGCGGGAGGGCAAGTTCGGCGAGGCGCGCATCCTGCTGGAACGCGCCATCCGGCTGGCGCCGGAAAAGCGCGACCAATGGCAGCGGGCATTGGATGGCGCTGCCTATGCGGCGGAGGTTGCCACCGCCCGGAGCCAGTTGCAGGCCGGCAACCTGGATGCGGCGGAGCAGAGCCTCCGTCGCGCGACGGTGCGCGACAGCGGCGACCGGGCGGATGCGGATGCCCTGCTGGGCGATCTGGCGCTGCGGCGTGGCGACATGGCGGGTGCCGAGGCGCGCTACCGTGCCGCCCTGGCGCGGCGGCCCAACCTGGGTGCCGCGGCCAGCGGGCTTTATGAGGTGCTGCAGCAGCAGGGCCGCTTCGCCGAGGCGGAGGATCTGCAACGGCGGGCCGGCAATGCGCTATCCGGTGGCGATGCGGGTGCCGGTCGCGCCAATGCCATCCGGACCGAGGCACAGCGCGCCACGGATCCGGCGACGGCGATCGCCATGTTGCGGCAGGCACAACAGCTCGATCCCTCCAGCCCCTGGATCCGGCTGGATCTCGCCCGTCTGCTGGCACGGCAGGGGCGCGCGGCGGAGGCGAGGGCGACCTTGGAAGGCCCTGGCGCGACCAGTCCGGAATCGCTCTATGCGGCGGCGCTTTTCGCCGATGAGGACAACCGTCCAGCCGATGCCGCGAGCCTGATGAACCGCGTCCCGGTCAGGCTCCGCAACAACGACATGAACCGGCTGCTGACGCGGGCCAAGGTGGCCGTCGATGTGCAGCGGGCGACCAGCCTATGGCGCAGCGGCCAAAGGCTCGAGGCACGGACGGCCCTGTTCGCCATCGCCGGCCGGCCGGATCCGACGGGGGCAAGCGGACAGCTCGCGGTGCGGGCGCTGGGCCAGTTGAATGACCCGGCCGGTGCGGCCGAGGCCGGACGAACGGCCATGGCGGCCAATGTCCGGGCGGCGCCGGCGGCAAGGCTTGGCCTGGCGGGGGCCTTGCTGACCGCGGGGGCGGAGCAGGAGGCGATCCAGCTTGCCCGCACGGTCGAGACCCTGCCCAACCTTTCGGGAGAGGAACGGCGGCAATCAATTGCTTTGCAATCCGGCTTCGCCGTGCGCGTGGCGGACCGGCTGAACGAGCAAGGCGATCAGGCCGCAGCCTATGACGCCCTGGCGCCGGTATTGGCGCGCGACCCGGCCAATCCGGTTGCGAACCTGGCCCTGGCACGGCTGTACCAGGGAGCCAACCAGCCGCAGCAGGCCTCCCTGGTGGCGGAAGGCGTGCTGCAGGCCGATCCCCGCAGCATGGACGCCCGTTTCGCGGCGGTGGATGCGGCGATCGCCGGGCGTGACTGGCAGCGGGCCGAAGCCCTGCTGGTGGAGGCCCGGGCCTTGAACCCCAATGAGCCGCGGGTGCCGCTGCTCGAAGCACGCCTCGCACGGGCTTCCGGCAATACCGCCCGGGCGCTGCGGGCGCTGGAGATGGCGGCGCAGCAGCGCCGGGCGCAGATCATCGCCGAGCCAACCACCACGACGGCGGGTGCCAACGGCATGCCTGTCGACCCGATGAATGCCAATCCTTTCCGGCGGTCGGCACGGCCGGGCGCCTCCTCCGGGCCGATCGTCCAGGGCGGCGACCCGCTGGCGTCGGAGATCCAGCGCGAACTGGCCGCGGTGCGGGAGGAAACGACGGCCCGCCTGCAAGGGGGCATGGGCTTCCGGTCCAGGACCGGGACGAGCGGGCTCGATCGTCTGGACGAGTATTCCGCGCCGATCGAGGCCTCGATCGGGGCCGGGCGGCTGGGCGGGCGGCTGACGGCGACCATGACGCCGGTCAGCATCTCGACCGGAAAGCTGGACAGCAGCACCGCCGATAGTCTCCGCAGCTTCGGCAGCAATGCGCTGTCCATTGCTTCGAACACGACGAATATCGCTGCCGCCACGCGCGAGAGGCTGACGCCGCGGGATACCGCGGCAAGCGGCGTGGGCCTCGGCCTTGGCTATAGCCGGGGTGGCGTCGCCGTCGATGTCGGCACCTCCCCGGTCGGCTTCCGCCAGCAGCATGTGCTTGGCGGGATCGAGCTGACGCCGGCGCTGAGCAACTCGGTGCGGCTGCGGCTGACGGCGGAGCAGCGTTCGGTGACGGATAGCCTGCTGGCCTGGTCCGGGGTGCGCGATACGACTTCCGGCCGGACCTGGGGCGGCGTGGTCCGCACCGGCGGCCGGGCACAGCTTGAATATGGCGCCGGGCCGGTGGGGCTCTATCTCGGTGGCGGCTACTACAATTTCAGCGGCGAGAGCACGGCGCGGAACAGCCGCTACGAGGCAGGCGCCGGTATGTCCTACCAGGTCTGGCGTGAGCCGGAGGATGAACTCCAGGCTGGGCTGGATATCGTCTATTTGGCCTATGACAAGAATCAGCGGCTCTTCACCTTCGGCAATGGCGGCTACTTCAGCCCGCAACGCTACTTCGCTCTCAATGTGCCGATCGATTGGCGCGGCCGTAGCGGTGACCTCTCGTATCGGCTGGGTGGGACCATCGGTTACCAGAGCTACCGGGAGGATAGTGCGAAGTACTTCCCGAATGATCCTGCCGCCCAGGCGCAGCTCGAAGCCTCCCTCAGCAGCGACTCGACGGGTCGGTCGATGCAGCCGGCACGGTCGGAATCCGGCATCGCCGGTGGCGTTCGCGGCGATATCGAATATTCCGTGACGCCGAACCTTCGCATCGGCGCCTTGCTGCGCTACGACCGGACCGCAAGCTGGAACGAGACGCGCGGGCTGTTTTTCGCCCGCTACCGCTTCGACCGGTAGGCCGGGACATCATGGATACCTCCCATGGAGACCTGGCCAGAGCCGCCACGGAAAGGCCCCTCATGACGGCAGCCGAGCCTACCGCATTGAGCTACCTGGCCCGCCGTGGTGTTGCCGCACAGTGGCGGCTTTTCCTGCGCGCCCTGGTGGAAACACTGGATGCCAACCTTGATGCCGCGTCACGCGATGCCCTGCTGCGCGCGGTTGGTGCCCGCTTCGGTGCGCTGGCGCCGCTGCCCGCTTGCGGTGGGCTGGCGGAACTCGAAGCCCGCATGAACGAGGTACTGGCGGCGGCGGATTGGGGTTGGGTCGAGATCGCCCTGGACCCCGGCGACCGGACATTGGTGCTGATGCACTGCGCGGCGCCGGCCGTGGCCACAGGGGCGGATCCCAGTGGCGGTTGGATCGCCGCCGTGCTCGAGGGACTCTACGGTGCCTGGCTGGCGGCGCAGCCAGGGGCGGAACCCAATGTATCGCCACGCCGGGTCGGAATGACGGGGGGCTCCATCACCCTGCGGTACGGTCGGAGCTGACGCCGGCATCCTGCAACTGCGGATTGTCAAAGATCGGGTCACGCCAGCGCCGCAGGGCCTCACCCAGCGCCCCGGCCAGATCCCGTTTCTGCTCATCGCCCAACAATTTGCCGATTTCCACGGCATGGTCACGTTGCCGGAGCACCAGAAGGGCAACCCGGCCTGGCCGTTCCTCCAGCCTCAGGCGGGCCCAGTAGGGATCGACCTGCACCTCTTCCCGCCGGCCCTGGAAATCCGTGCGGCGGATGGTCAACCGGTCCTCGGTGAGGATCAGGATTTCGACCGAGCGCAGGCTCCAACGCCGGTGCAGGGCCATCAAGCCAAGCACCAAGGCGGCTTCGAGACCGGTGAAGCCGAGGACCGGCCAGGCACCGAGCGCCAGGAACAGCAGCCCGATCATTGCCGAGGCGAGCAGGATGAGGCCGGCGACGATCCGCATCCCACGCGCATCGAGGCTGCGCGGCGGCGTGCAGACGGCTTCGAACAGGACAGGGGGGGGCTGGGCTGGCATGATACCGCAGCTACATGGGATGGCCTCTCCATCTTGCCACAACTGGATTGCCCCTGATGCCCCGTGTTGCCGTGAAGACGCCATTGCATGGCACCGCTCTGGCTCCACGCCGGGCACGCCGGATGTCGGTCGCCCAGGCGGGCGAGTTTCTTCGGGCGCTGGCCATGCACAATCCGGTGCCGGAGACGGAGCTGCTCTATACGACCCCCTTCACCTTGCTGGTAGCGGTTGTCCTTTCGGCGCAGACGACCGATGCGGCGGTGAACAAATGCACGCCCGGCCTGTTCGCCGCCGCGCCAGGGCCGGCCGAGATGGCGGCGCTGGGGGCAGAGGGGATCGCGCCGCATATCCGGCGGATCGGTCTGTGGCAGGGAAAGGCGAAGAATGTCGCTGCTCTGTCCCGCATTCTGGTCGAACAGCACGGCGGGCAGGTGCCGGGTGACCGGGCGGCGCTGGAGGCGCTTCCCGGCGTCGGCCGCAAGACCGCGAATGTGGTCCTGAACGTGGCTTTTGGGGAAAGCACCATGGCGGTCGATACCCATATCTTCCGGCTGGGCAACAGAACGGGCCTGGCCCCCGGCAAGACGCCCCGTGACGTCGAGGATGGGTTGGTCAAGCGTTGCCCGCCCGACCTGCTGCGGGATGCCCACCACTGGCTGATCCTGCATGGTCGTTATGTCTGCAAGGCCCGGCAGCCGGAGTGCTGGCGCTGCCCGGCTGCGGCGCACTGCAACTACCGCGATAAGGTTGCTGCGCCAAATTGAGGTAACCGGTTCCTATGCCCCGGCCGGGAACTGCCGTGCGGAGCACCGCGTTGGCATCCCGTAATCGATCCGCAGGCACAACCCGCTCCATCGAGGTTTGGCTGCCCGGCTCGTCCATCGGCAATATCTTGCTGATGGCTCTACGGTGACTGCAAGTGAAGGGACTCCGTATGTCCGATGCCCCGCCGGGCACCGCCGCCGTCCGCTTGGTCCCAAGTCGGATGGCTGCGAGCCCGACCCCGTCGACGTTGTTGTTGTGCCTGTCCCATCTGCGTTGGGATTTCGTCTTCCAGCGCCCCCAGCACCTGTTGACCCGTGCGGCACGGACCAAGGACGTTGTGTTCTTCGAAGAGCCGATTTTCCGGCCGGGTGTCGAACCAGCGTTGGAGACACGTCTCACGCCAGAAGGCGTGACGGTGGCAGTACCCTATCTGCCGGAAGGTCTTTCGCCTGAGGCTGTCGTCGCGGCACAGCGCGAGTTGCTGGATGGACTATTGAAGTCCAAGGCCGGGCTGTCCTTGGTCGCCTGGTTCTATACGCCGATGGCGCTCGCATTCGCGGACCATCTGCGGCCTGACCTGATCATCTATGATTGCATGGACGAGCTGTCCGCCTTCCGGGGCGCGCCGCCGCTGATGTTGGAGCTGGAAAGCGAGCTGTTGTCGCGTGCCGATCTGGTCTTCACAGGGGGGCGCAGCCTTTATGAAGCGAAGCGGGACCGGCATGCGCGCGTCTCCTGTTTCCCCTCCTCGATCGATGCGGCACATTTCCAGACGGCCCGTGGTGAGGCAAAGGATCCCGCTGACCAAGCCGGCATTCCGCATCCCCGCATCGGCTTCTTCGGTGTCATCGACGAACGGATGGACATCGGACTGGTCGGTGCCATGGCGGCGGCGAGGCCGGATTGGCATTTCATGATGATCGGGCCGGTGGTCAAGATCGACCCCGCGGATCTGCCGCGGTTGCCGAACATCCATTGGCTGGGCGGCCGCAAATATGCCGAGCTTCCTGCCTATATGGCGGGTTGGGACGCGGGTTTCATGCCATTCGCCTTGAATGAGAGCACCCGTTTCATTAGCCCGACGAAGACGCCCGAATTCCTGGCGGCCGGACTTCCTGTCGTCTCCACGCCCATCACGGATGTGGTGCGTGATTGGGGGCCGAAGGCCGAAGGCGGGCCCGGGCTTGTCGAGATTGCCGATGAGCCGGTGGCCTTCGCTGCCGCCCTGGAGCAGGTGATGCAGCAGCCCCGTGCGCCGTGGCTGAAGCAGGTGGATCGTCGTCTGGCGCAGATCTCCTGGGACCGGACCTGGGCGGAAATGGATGGGCAGATCGAGGCGGCGTTGCGTGCCTCGACGCTCGAGCAGGAACCATCGGACTCATTGTCCCTGCGGAGGGCCGGCCATGTATGATTGGTTGATCGTTGGTGCAGGTTTCGCCGGCAGCGTGCTGGCGGAGCGGCTTGCAAGCGTGCGGAACGAGACGGTGCTGGTCATCGACCGGCGGCCACATATCGGTGGCAATGCCTATGACCATCTGGATGAGGCAGGCCTGCTGATCCATCGTTATGGGCCGCACATTTTCCACACGAACTCTCAGCAGGTCTTCGACCATCTGTCCCGTTTCACGGCTTGGCGTCCCTATGAGCATCGGGTGCTGGCGGAGGTGAGCAAGCCCGGCAGCGGCGAGACCGTGCGGGTGCCGATGCCGATCAACCTCGATACGATCAATGCCCTGTACGACCTGTCGCTGGACCAGGATGAGGTCGAGGGCTGGCTCGCGGAGCGGGCCGAGCAGGTGCCGGTCATCCGCACCTCGGAGGATGTTGTCGTCTCCAAGGTCGGGCGCGAACTCTACGAGACCTTCTTCCGCGGCTATACCCGGAAGCAATGGGCGCTTGACCCGTCCGAGCTCGATAAATCCGTCACCGCCCGGGTGCCGACGCGGACGAATACCGACGACCGCTATTTTACCGATACGTTCCAGGCGATGCCGGCAGACGGCTATACGAAGATGTTCGAGAAGATGCTCGCGCATCCGAATATCACGGTCCGCACCGGGGTCGATTACGCCGAGATCCGTGACAGCGTGCCGCACAAGCGGGTCATCTGGACCGGGCCGGTCGATGAGTATTTCGACTTCCGCTACGGCAAGCTGCCGTACCGGTCACTACGCTTCGAGCATCGCACCCTGGACCAGGCCGAGTTCCAGCCCG
The DNA here is from genome assembly GCF_979252845.1 of Belnapia sp. AC561. Lineage (NCBI taxonomy): Bacteria > Pseudomonadati > Pseudomonadota > Alphaproteobacteria > Acetobacterales > Roseomonadaceae > Belnapia > Belnapia sp. AC561. Next base: position 77,378 of record NZ_CEEDBP010000014.1, on the reverse strand, counting down.
TCGGTACGGTGAATTATCCGGCCGAGGATGTGCCTTATACCCGCATCAGCGAGTACAAGCATCTGACCGGGCAGCAGCACGCCAAGACCAGCATCACCGCGGAATATCCGAGTGCGGAAGGCGACCCCTACTACCCGATTCCGCGTCCTGAGAATCAGGCCTTGTACAAGCGTTACGAGGCGCTGGCCGATGCAACGCAGGATGTGTGGTTCGTCGGTCGGCTCGCTACCTATCGCTACTACAACATGGACCAGATCGTCGGCCAGGCCCTGTCGACCTTCCAGAAGATCGACGCCAGCCTGCCGCCTGAGGCGGCCAATGACGACGCGGATGCGCTGCGCAGGAGCGCGGCGGGGGATTAGCCTGTCACGGTGAAGATGCGACCGAAGGCGGCAGCTGGCCTGGGATCCAGGCCCAGCGCCGCCAAGCAGGCCCAGACTCCGACCGAAGCGGAGTCAAGGATCGGAATGCCGAGTTCTGTCTCCAAGGCAGCCGCCGCGAGGTAGCCGGGCAGGTTGGTGCTCCAGATCAACACGGCGTCGGCGGTGGGTGCGACCTCGCGTACCATTGTCGCCAGAACTTCGGGTTGGATGGCACTGGCTTTGCGGTTGTCCTGAATCCCCAGGCCATGTGTAGCAATGGTTTCCACGGCGAAGCCTTGGCCATGGGCTACAGCATCCTGGGCGCTGCCCTGTGCTATGATGGCAACGCGCCGAATGCCGAGGCGGGCCAGCAAGCTGGCAGTTGCCAGAACGGTTGTCGTACCAGGGCAGCCGGCGGCTTCGGCCATCAGGACTGCCAGGGCTTCGTCGGTAGCAAGCCCGAGCGCTGCACCTTTCGAGCCGTTCCAACACACCACTTCCGCCCCCGCATGGCCAAGCAGCCTGGCGGCGTCGCGGTAGCTGGCTACCTCATAGCCATCAGCGGGCTGCCCAAGCCCGTTGCCCCAGTAGGGGATTCGAGCGATGCAGGAATCGACCTGGGGAAACGCAGGCATGATCGCCGCCAGGGTGCGCTCCACGGTACGATTCGAGGATGGTACGATCGTTCCGATGACGCGGCGAGGCATCGACGGCTCCTTCATGGTGCAGTGAGTGCGCCGACCGTGGCGCCGGCCATACAGCAGGCGATGCTGGCTGCAACCAGGCTTGGCAAGCCGAGGCGGACGATCTCGGCGCGGCGCTCCGGACACATCGCCGCCATGCCGGTCACCATGATCCCGACAGAAGCGAAATTGGTGAAGCCGCAGAGGGCATAGGTGAGGATGATGCGCGATCGCTCCGACAGGCCCGCGCCGCCGCTAGCGGCCAGTTGCAGGTAGCTGACGAACTCATTCACCACGACCTTGACGCCGAGGCTCTGGGCCACCGTCGCGCATTCCTCGAAGGGGATGCCCATGGCGAAGGCCAGCGGCCAAAAGATCCAGCCGATGATCTGCTGCAGGGTCAGGCCGGTCAGTGGTTCGAGCATGCCGTTCAGCAACGCCACCAGGGCGACGAAGACCACCAGGGCTGCCATGATCCCGAACAGCAGCTGCAGCCCATCGGCGGTGCCTCGCACGATCGCATCCATGGTGCTGTCATAGATTCGCGGCGCCGCGAGTGCCGGCGTGTCCTGCGGCGTCTCGCGTTCCGGCAGCATCAGCAGGGCGGCGAGAATGGCGCCGGGTGCCGAGACCAGGCTGGCGGTCAGCAACTGACCGGCGGCATCGGGGACCACCGGGGTGATCATCGTGGCATAGACCACCAGCATGTTGCCGCTGATGGTGGCCAGCCCGGCCACCATGGCGACGAAAAGCTCCGCCCGCGTCAGGGTCGCCAGCCAGGGGCGGATCAGCAGCGGGGCTTCCACCATCCCGACGAAGACATTGGCAGCGACCGAGAGGTTGCAGGCGCCCGAGAGTCCGAACAACCGGCGCAGGCCGCGCGCCAGGATATCCACCACCAGCGGCATGAGCCGCCAGTGGTACAGCACGGCGGAGAGCGCCCCGACCAGCAGCACCAAAGGCAGGGCCTGGAAGAACAGGATGAAGCTGCCGCCCGGCGTGACTTCGGCATAGGGCAGCGGGCCACCACCGAGATAGCCGAAAACCAGGGTGGTGCCGGCCCTAGTTGCCACGGCGAGGGCATTCACCGCATCCCCCACCAGGGCGAAGCCGGCCCGCAGCGGTGGGACATGCAGCAGCGCCGCGGCGATCAGCAGTTGCCCGCCGAGGCCGGCCGCCACCACCCGGCCGCGGACGCCCTGGCGGAAGCCGCCGCAGGCCCAGGCCAGCAGGCATAGCAGCGGCAGGCCGGCGAGGGACTGGAGTTGCAGCATGCTCATGGCGTGATGGTCACTGGGCGGCCGCCTTCATGGGGGAGAGTGGATCCATCTCCACCGCCTCGATCCGCGCCCCGGCGGCGGTGATCTTCTGCGCGGTGATCTCGATCTGCTGCACGTCCTGCTGCATATCGGCGAAGTGGCGCTTGAGGTTGGCGACACGGCGGTCCAGCCGCCCGGTCTCCTCCGCCAGCTTCGAGACCTCGAGGCGGAGGTGCTGCGCCTCCGCTCGTAGCCGGACATCCCGCATCAGGGCCCGCATGGCCCCCAGCACCGCCCAGAGCGTGCCGGGAGAGACCAGGTAGACGCCGCGGCGCGCGGCCTCCTGCACCAGCCCGCCATGCACCGCATGGAGGTCGGCGTGCAGTGCCTCGGAAGGGAGGAAGATCAGCGTCCCCTCGGCGGTCTCGCCGGGGCGGATGTACTTGGTGGCGACATCATCGACGTGCCGGCGGATATCCGTCGCCAGTCGCCGCTGGGCCAGGGCACGGGCATTGTCGTCCGGCGCGGCGCGAAGGGCCTGCCAGGCCTCGAGCGGAAATTTGCTGTCGATGGCGATGGGGCCGGGCGGGAAGGGCAGGCGGATCAGCGCGTCGCAGCGGACGCCGCTGGCCAGGGTGTACTGCCAGGCCCAGCCATCGGCCGGCAGCCGGTCCGCCAGCATGTCCCGCAACTGCACCTCGCCGAAGGCACCGCGCGACTGCTTGTTGCCGAGGATGCCGGAGAGGGTCGTCACCTGGGTGCCCAGCGCCTCGATATTGGCGCGGGCGGCGTCGATGACAGCGAGGCGTTCATGGATGCGGCGGGCGCTGTCCTGGGTGCGGTCGGCGCTTTCAGCCAGGCTGCGGGCAAGGCGTTCATTCTGTGCCGCCACGGCGCTGTCGAGGCGCTGGGAAAGCGCGTCCATCCGTTCGGCCAGCAGCCCTACGCCCTCGTTGCCCCGCGGCCGGAAGGCCAGCACCACCAGCATGCCGGCCAGCGCCGCGGCCACCGGCACCAGCACCGGCAATATCCACTCCGGCACTCCCTGTCCCCCTTCGAGTCGCGCGGGGACAGAGTTGCATGCCCGAGGCCCGGGCAGCGAGCCCGTCGTTGCGGGAGCCGCCCGGCCGCAGAAAGCTCGCCTTACAGGTACCAGGTCCCGGTGGCGGCATAATTGGCGAAGACCTGGGCTGCGAGGGCATCCCAATCGATCTTGACCGGGGTCGCGCCGGCGTCGAGTTCCTCGAGCAGGAAATCTCCCAGGTCGGCCTGGTCGGTATAGAGGCGCTGGCTGCCAGCCAGGCGTTCGCCTGACGTCCCGATCACCGCATCCACCTTGTCCGCCAGGGCACCGACCGCATTCGCCTCGGCGCCGACGGCATAGAGCGGCACGATCTGGTTCGAATGGTTGTTGCTGAACCACTGGTATTCCGGCACGCCGTCGCCGTTCCGGTCGGGCTGCACCGACTGGAAGGGGACCGTGGCGCCTTCCGGGCCGAACAGCAGATGATCGTGGTCGGCGGTGACGATGATGAGTGTATTGGCCAGCGTCGCCTTGCTGTCTGGCGAATTGATGTAGTCGAGAACGAATTTGATCGTGTCGTTGAACTCGATCTGCTCCTCGATCATCCGCCCGAAGTTGTTGGCATGCATGGCGCGATCGACCGCGCCGCCTTCGATCGACAGGTAGAAACCATCGTCGTCGGCATCGAGGCGGTTCAGCGCGGCATGCGTCATCTCGGTGAGGGTCGGCGAAGTTTCGAGCCGCGGTACGCTGAACGGCAGCTCGGTGGCCGGTTCGCCGCCGGCACGGTAGAAATTGGTGCCGGTGAAGGCCTGGGCGACCATCGCCAAGCGGCCCTCGGTCGGGGAGCCCGCTGCGGCGGCCTGGATCTCGGCGCGGCTCTGGAGCAATTCCCAACTGCCGCCGTCATCGGCACGGAAGCTGCCATCCTTCAGAGCGGTCCAGAGCGCCTTGTCGACCCAGTCGTAGACCGGCGAGCTGCGCAGGGTGCCGTCGTCGGTATAATCCGGGTTGCCGGTGCCGCCGATGACGTCGAGGGTGCCGTCGCTGAACATCTCGCTGGCGATCTCGGCTCGGTTCGCGCGGGAGATGTTGTTGGCACCGCCGGTGGCGGCCGGCGTCGCGTCGCTGAACTGCACGGTGGAGACGACGCCGGTCGACTTGCCGAGCGAATGCGCGAGCTCGGCGAGGTTGGCCAGGGCATGGCCATTGCCGTCCACATCGATCGCGTTGTTGTAGGACTTCGCGCCGGTGGCGATGGCGGATGCGGTATTGGCGGAATCGGGATAGGTGGCCCGGTTCCAGTCGTAGCCGGCGAAGGCGCGCTCATAGCCGGCGGCATTCACGCCGGCGACCGGGGTCGCATCGTAGTTCTGCGCTGGGTCATAGACCGTGAGGGGATTCTGCTCGAGTCCTGCCGCACCCTCGATGGGGGTGGTACGGACATCGAGCGGATAGGTCGATTGAGCGGAGGCGACGAAGCCGGGGCCGTCGGTGACGATGGAGCCGACGCCACCGCGCGGATCGCCGGCGTCCAGGCCTTCGAGGTAGAGACGGGTCGCCTCGATGGTGTTGAAGCCGGCGCCATCGGCGATCATGACGATGACATTCTTGACCGGGCTGACCATGGCCGCGGCGTCGGTGGTCCCTGTGTTATCGCTCATGAGGTATCTCTTCCCGGCGCCGTCGTGGCGCGCCGGACCCTATTCCCGGCGCGGCGACGGTGTCAGCGGGAGTGGCGAGTAGGTTCCGTGACCTTGCTGATCCGGGCGGTTCCGGAGACGCAATGCCCGATGGCGGCATGACCCGTCATGATCGAGGGTTACGGCCGGCGCAGGTTCTCCCGCAGAGTGCTGCCGGCGTATTCGGTGCGGAACAGGCCACGGCGTTGCAACTCGGGCACGACCATCCGGCCGAATTCCTCGAACATCAGGGGCGAGACGGTCGGCGAGAGCACGAAGCCGTCGCAGCCGCCGGCATGGAACAGATCTTCCATGTGGTCGGCGACCATGGCGGCAGTGCCGACGATGAGGCCGCGGGGCCGGCTTGCGGCCTCGGCGAAGCTGATGCCCTCGGCCTTCATGAGCTGGAGGACGCGATCCTCGGTGCCTTTGATGCCCTGGTGGCCCTGGGCGGCGGCCAGGGCCTCCGGCGTGCGGTGCTGGCTGAGGTCGGCGCCCAACATGGTGGAATTGGTCGCCAGGGTAAGCTCCGGATTCACCAGGGAATGCAGATGAGCAGCCTTCTCCCGGGCGATGGCGGCGGTCTCCCCCAGCACCACCGAGAGCGCGGGGAGGATGGCGCAATCCTCCGGCGCGCGGCCGGCGGCGACTACGCGGTTCTTCATCTCGGCGTAGAAGGCAATCGTCTCCTCCCTGCCGTGGGAGGAGCAGAAGACCGCTTCCGCCCAACGCGCGGCGAAGGCGCGGCCGCGCGGGGAAGCGCCGGCCTGGAGGAAAACCGGGCGGGTCTGCGGGCTGCGCGGCATGGCGAGTGGTCCGCGGGTGGTGACGTACTTGCCGGCGTAATCGGCGTAGCGGATGCGGTCCGGGTCGGCAAAGCGCCCGGCCGCGGCGTCCAGCACCAGGGCATCGGGCTCCCAGCACTCCCACAAGGCGCAGCAGGCTTCCAGCACCTCATCTGCCTGGTCGTAGCGTTGGTCCTTGGGCGGCAGGGTGGTGCCGAAGTTGCGCGCCTCGAATTCGGTGGCGGAGGTGACGATGTTCCAGCAGGCGCGGCCGCCGCTGAGGTGGTCCAGCGTCGAGAGCATCCGCGCCAGCAGATAGGGCGGGTGGAAGGTGGTGGACAGCGTGGCGCCGAGGCCGAGGTGACGGGTGACGCGCGCCATCAGCGGCAGCACCAGCATGGGGTCGAGATAGCTGATCTGGCCGCCCAGCTCGACATAGGGGCGGAAGCTGCCGCGGTGGATGTCCGGGATGCCGAAGGCATCGGCGTAGAAGCAGCCGTCGAAGCGGGCGGCTTCTAGCACACGGGCAATGTGCTCGTAGCGGGCAGGGTCGAGGATGTTCTGCAGGTCGGCACCAGGATGGCGCCAGCCGCCGGCATGGTTGGCGGTGGGGCCGGTCTTCAGATAGGCGACAAGGTTCATCCGGCGGGGCAAGGCACTACTCCTTCGGACGCAGCCATTCCGCAAGCAGGAACAGGCTGGTGACCACGACCACCACGACCACGGACGCGGCGACCAATGTCGGGCTCACCTGGAGGATGACGTCGTCCCAGATTTGCTTCGGCAGGGTGGTGCGGAGGCCACCGCCGACGAAGAGCGCGACGGTCAGCTCCTCGAATGAGGCCAGGAAGGCGAAGATGAAGCCGGCGACCAGCCCGCCCTTCGTCAGGGGCATGGCCACGCGCCAGAAGGATTGCGCACGGTTGGCGCCAAGCGTGGCGGCGGCCTGGTCCAGGCGCCAGTCATAGCCTTTCAGGGTCGCCAGGATGATGACGAAGGCGATCGGGATGGCATGGACGGTATGGCCTATCATGATGCCGAGATCGGTCGCCACCAGCCCAAGCTGCGCAAACAGGTAGAAGAGCGCGATGGCGACGACGATCGAGGGCACGATCATCGGCAGCATGAACATCAGGAAGACAGCGCCGGTGAGCCGGCTGCCGCTACGGGCGAGGCCGAAGGCGGCAAGGGTCGCGATCAGCAGGGTGGCGACTGCCGTGGCAAGGCCGATGCCGAAGGATCGCAAGGTGGCGGAAACCCAGACCGCCGAATGAAAATATTCGGCGAACCAGCGGAGGCTGTAGCCGGGCGGCGGGAAGGACAGGAAGGTGGAACTGGTGAAGGCCATCGGCAGCAGTGCCAGGATGGGCAGGATCAGCACGGCGATGGTGGTGATGGCATAGGCCGGCAGCAGCCAGCCGAAGCGATGGCCGCCGAGCAGCCGGGCCAGCGCCTCGGCGAGGCCGGAGAAGGCGCGGGCGACGAAGGCCAGCAGCGTCATCCCGGCCCGGCGCGACAGGCTGCGGGCACCCCGCTGCCGGCCACCGCCGCCGGACATGGTCGACAACCCGAAGACCCGGTCGAAGACCAGGCAGCTCAGCAGTGCCGCGGCAATGAGCATGGCGGCGAGCGCACTGGCGAAGATCCAATTATCCAGGGTTTGGATCTGGGTGATGATGGCCTGCCCCATCATCGTCTCCCGCGGGCTGCCGAGCAGTGCGGGGGTGATGAAGTAGCCGAGCGAGCCGATGAAGACGAGCAGCCCGGCCGAGGCGACGCCCGGCATGGAAAGCTGGAAGAACACCCGCCAGAAGGCCTCGATCCGGGTGGCGCCTAGAGTGCCGGCGGCCGCGGTCAGGCGGCCATCGATCTGGCCCATGACCGAGAGCATGGCGATGACCGCCAGCGGCAGCATGCTATGCGTCATGGCGAAGAGCACGGCGCCGCGGTTGAACAGCACCTCCCCCGGTGCGGCCAAGCCGAGCGAGACCAGCACGCCGGAGAGCACGCCGCTGCGGCCGAGCAGCACCAGCCAGGCGAAATTCTTCACCAGCGCGCTGGTCCAGAAAGGCAGCAGCACCAGCAGCGAGACCATGCGCTGCCGCCGCTTCGGCAGGCGGGACAACCAATAGGCCAGGGGATAGCCGAGCAGCAGGCAGAGCAGCGTGGTCTGCAAGGCGATGATGAAGGTATTGGAGATGATGCGGGTATAGACACGGACCCCGAAGGCCCGCTCATAGGCTGCGAGCGAGAAGCCACCGGTATCCGGGTCCCCGAAGCTGATCGACAGCAGCTGCAGGGTCGGGCCGATGAGGAAACCCAACAGGAAAACCAGCCCGGGGACGGCGAGCCAGAGCGGATCCAGCCGCCGCCCGGCCAGGGTCATTGCGCGGCTGCGTGGCGATTTGCCGGGCGGGTGAGGCCGACATTCTCCCGCAGCGTCCGGCCACGCCATTCGGTCTTCACCAGGCCGCGGCGCTGGAGTTCGGGAATGAGCTTGGTGACGATGGCCTCGAGCCCGGCCGGCATGGTGCTGAAGGTCATCATGAAGCCATCGGCGGCGCCGGTGGTGAACCATTCCTCCATGTGGTCGGCGACCTGCTTCGGCGTGCCGCGGATGGTCTTGTTGCCGCGCTCATACCGCATGTAGAGCTGGCGAAGGGTGAGGCCCTCGCGGATCATGCCGACGATATGGTCGAAATACGCCTTGTGCAGATTGGCGGATTTCGGGATGCGATCTTCCGGGATGGGCTCGTCCAGCGGCAGGCCGGTGAGATCCGCCTCGAGATCCATGCCGAGCCGCATGCGGCCGACATCGGGGTGAATCAGCGCCTGGAGCGTCTGGTACATGTCCTCCGCCTCCGCGGCGCTATCGGCCACCACGGCGGGCAGGCCGGCGAGGACCTTGAGCTGACCAGGTTCGCGGCCGTATTTCGCCATGCGGCCCTTGAGGTCGGCGTAGAATTTGCGGCCACCCTCGATGGTGCTGTCGGAGGCGAAGACCAGCTCGGCGGTTTCGGCGGCGAAGTCGCGGCCGGTATCGGAGGCGCCGGCCTGGATGATGACCGGCTGGCCCTGCGGCGTGCGCTCGATGTTCAGCGCGCCGTTGACACGGAAGAACTCGCCCTCATGCGCGACAGGATGCTGCTTCGCCGGGTCGAAATGCAGGCCGAGCGCGCGGTCGCGGATGAAGGCGCCATCCTCCCAGGTGTCCCATAGCGCCTGCACCACCTGGACGAATTCCCGGGCGCGGGCATAGCGGTCCGCATGCGGCGGCAGCTTGTCCAGGCCGAAGTTGCGGGCGGCGAAGTCATTGGCCGAGGTGACGACGTTCCAGGCCGCGCGGCCATGGCTGATATGGTCGAGCGACGCGAATTGCCGGGCGACGTTGTAGGGCTCGGAGAAGCTGGTGCTCATCGTGCCGCCGAGGCCGATATGCGTGGTCGCGCCGGCGATCGCGGCGAGCAGGGTCACCGGATCGAAGACGTTCATGAACATCGGGAAGCGGGCATAGGCGGTAAGGTTGGTGGTCCGCGCCGCCGGCGTGTCGGCGATGAAGAACAGGTCGAACATGCCGCGCTCTGCAAGCTGGGCCATGGACCGGTAGTAGTCGATATCGGTCGAGGCATTGGCCTGGGTGCCGGGATGCAGCCAGGAGGCGACATGGGTGCCGGTGGGATGGACCAGCGCGGCCAGGGCCATGGTTTTCATGCGAGCAGCCAATCCTGGAAGCGCTCCACCACCCGGGCGCGGTTGACGCCCCACCAGGCGTGGTCTGTGGCGGCCAGACCCTTGATATTCTCGGCCGAGGTCGGCAGCACCCTGGCGCGCTCCGGCGTCATGAAATCATAGGCGCGGGTATTGCTCGGCCCATTGGCGACCTGGGTGGAGTAGATCGCCTGCTGTTCCGGCTTGATGCAGAAAAGGCAGAATTTGCGGGCCAGATCGGCGCGTGGGGTGCCTTTCGGGATGGACCAGCCATCGGTGGAATAGAGGCCCTGGTTCCAGACAATCTTCACCGGCGCCCCGCTGTCGATGGCGGCATTGGCGCGGGCGCCCCAGGTATCCGCCATATCCACCTCACCGCTCTGCAGCAGCTGGGTATTCTGCGCCCCGCTGGTCCACCAGACATTGATGTGCCGCTTGATCTGATCGAGCTTCCTGAAGGCACGGTTGACGTCGATCGGGTAGAGATCCTTCGCCGCCACGCCATCGGCCATGAGCGCCGCTTCGAGCACGCCGCTGACACCGCGATAAAGGCCACGCCGACCGGGGAATTTCGCCACGTCCCAGAAATCCGCCCAGCTCTGCGGGCCGGGCCCAGGAAATTTGTCGGTCCGGTACGCCAGGGTGCTGCTGAAGACGGAGAAGCCGAGCCAGTTGGAGGTGAGCATTCCCGGCACGAGGTCAGAGCCTGCCGCGGCTGGGATATTCAGCGTATCCAGGTATTCCTTGGGCTTGGAAAGCGTGATCACGTTGGAGGGCGTGATCATGCAGGCGTCCCAGATATAGCTGCGGGTATCGACCACCAGCCGGAACTGGATGGTCGGGTCTGCCTCATGCGGCACGCCCACCACCTTGATGCCGGTCTCCTTCTCGAAGGGGTCGTAGAAGGCCTTCCGGATTGCGGCACCCGGGGCACCGCCAACATCGGCGACGGTGATCTGCTCGGCGGCGAAGGCGCGTTCGGCAGTGAAGACGAAGGGCGCGGCGAGCCCGGCTTGCAGCATGCCGCGGCGGGTCGGGCTTATCATCGGGAAGTCTCCTGTCATGCGGGCAAGAGGCGGGCGCGGTCGGTCGCCCAGCCGAGCCGGACCGGCGTGCCGGGCCGCAGACCACCCTGGCTGGCGGAGCGGCGGATGATGAGGCCGGCCCCCGAGCCAAGGGTCACGAGGACGCGGAATTCCGAGCCGGCATAAACGCTGTCGCCGACGATCCCGGGAATGGTCGGGCCGGTGGGCGGGTCGATCTCGATATGCTCGGGGCGGATCACCAGCGCGGCGGCGCCGGTCGCCGTGGTCGGCCGCAACGGCAGCGGGCCATCCGCGGTGACCAATATCCCGCCGTCGATCCGGCCGCGCAGCACGTTGGAGATGCCGATGAAATCCGCGACGAAAAGGCTGGCGGGATGCTCGTAGATCTCCTGCGGGGTGCCGAGTTGCTCGATGCGGGCATGGTCGAGCAGGCAGATGCGATCCGAGAGGGCGAGGGCCTCCTCCTGATCATGCGTCACGAACATGATGGTGGCGCCGGTGTCGCGGTGCAGGCGCTTGATTTCCATCTGCATCGTCTCCCGCAGCTTGCGGTCGAGCGCACCCAGCGGTTCATCCATGATGATCAGCGCCGGCTCATAGACGAAGCAGCGGGCCAAGGCGACGCGCTGCTGCTGGCCGCCGGAGAGCTCGCGTGGGAAGCGATCGAGCATGGCGCCGAGCCCGACCATCTCCAATGCCGCCAGAACCTTGCGGCGCAGCTCGGCGGCAGCGATGCGGCGCATCTGCAGCGGGAAGGAGACATTCTCCTCCACCGTAAGATGCGGGAAAAGAGCGTAGTTCTGGAAGACCACGCCGATGCCGCGTTTATGCGCCGGGGTATGGGTTTCGTCCCGTCCATCGATGAAAAGCCGGCCGGCGGTCGGTTCGGTCAGCCCGGCGATGATCTGCAGCAGGGTGGTCTTGCCGGAGCCCGAAGGCCCTAGCACGGTGAGGAATTCGCCTGGTGCGACCTCGAGGTCCATCGGCAGCAAGGCATCCACTGCGCCATAGCGCTTGGCGATACCGCGTGCGGCAAGCTTCGGCGTCGTTGCCACAGGTAAGGGCGCCACACCCGATGGGGCGGCGACGTGCTGGTCCATGCCACGGTCCTCGGCTGGCTGTAGGTTAGCCATCGCGTTCGTGAAGGATTCGAGTGTGCTGCGGGCGTTGGCGATCGTCGAGGGTGCGGCATGGCGGATTTTGGCCAAATTTGGCGATTTTCGCCCTCAAGCTAGGCAGAAAGCCAATTTTTTGGCATTCTTCTATAATGGCAATGAACGCTATACCGCTGCGGATCGAGAAGAGCGCGCATCTCCATCGGCTGGAGGCCGAGGCGATCCACATCATCCGGGAAGTCGTGGCCGAATGTGCTGCGCCGGTGATGCTCTATTCCATCGGCAAGGACAGCACGGCCATGCTGCATCTGGCGCGCAAGGCCTTCCATCCCATGCCGTTGCCTTTTCCGCTGCTGCATATCGATACCGGCTGGAAATTCCGCGACATGATCGCCTTCCGGGATGCGACGGCGCAGCGGCTAGGCCTGCGGCTGCTGGTGCACTCGAATGCGGCGGCGCAGGCTGAGGGAATCAATCCCTTCGACCATGGTGCCGGTGTCTATACCCATGCAATGAAGACCGTGGCGCTGCGTGAGGCACTGGCAATGCATGGTTTCGACGCGGCCTTCGGCGGTGCGCGGCGGGACGAAGAGCAATCCCGTGCCAAGGAGCGCGTCTTCTCTTTCCGGAATGCCCGGCAGGAATGGGACCCAAAGACTCAACGGCCGGAATTCTGGCGGCTTTACAACGGGCGAGTGCAGCCGGGCCAAAGCCTACGGGTCTTTCCTCTCTCCAATTGGACCGAACGCGACATCTGGGAATATCTGTTGGCCGAGGGGGTGGAGGTCGTGCCGCTGTACTTCGCGGCGGATCGGCCCGTGGTCGAACGCGATGGCAGGCTGATCATGGTGGATGACGACCGCATGCGGCTGAGACCTGGGGAGGCGGCGACGCTGCGGCGGGTACGTTTCCGGTCACTGGGCTGCTATCCGCTTTCGGCGGCGCAACTGTCGGAAGCAAAGACGGTCGCGGAAATCCTGACCGAAATGGACGGGCTTCGGATCTCGGAACGTGGCGGCCGATTGATCGACCATGACCCCGCCGACAGCATGGAGAAGAAGAAGCGCGAGGGCTATTTCTGATGCAAGCCCTGCGTTTCCTCACCTGCGGCAGCGTCGATGACGGCAAGTCCACATTGATCGGTCGGTTGCTGCATGATGCGGCGCTGGTGCCGGAGGACGTGCTGGCGAGGCTGGCACGGGACTCGGCGCGGCATGGCACGGATGGCGACAACCTCGATTATGCGCTGCTGGTGGATGGGCTGGCAGCAGAGCGGGAGCAGGGCATTACCATCGATGTCGCCTGGCGCTACTTCAGCACCCCGCGGCGCCGATTCATCGTCGCCGATACGCCGGGGCATGAGCAGTACACCCGCAACATGGCGACCGGTGCGTCCCAGGCGGAGATGGCGGTCGTGCTGGTGGATGCGCGCCATGGCATCCTGCCGCAGACCCGGCGGCATTCGCGTATCGCGGCCATGTTCGGTATCTGCCACGTGGTATTGGCCGTGAACAAGATGGATCTGGCCGGATTCGACCAGGCACCCTTCGATGCGGTGGCTGCGGCCTATGCAGAGGCGGTGCGGGACCTCGGCTTCGCCAGCGTGGTGGCGATCCCCTTGTGCGCACGGCAGGGCGACAATGTCGTGGCGCGTAGCCTGCGGATGCCCTGGTACCATGGTCCCACATTGCTCGGCCTGCTGGAGACGGTGGACGTGGTGCGGCCGGAACTGGAACGGCCCTTTGCCATGCCGGTGCAATGGGTCAATCGTGCGAGCGAAGCCTTCCGCGGCTATGCCGGCACCATCGCCGCCGGCACCGTCCGGCCGGGCGATGTGCTGCGCGTGGCGGCCTCGGGCCGTACCGGCACCGTGGCCCGCATCGTGACCTTCGATGGCGACCGGGACGAGGCAGTGGCGGGCGATCCCGTGACTTTGGTGCTGTCGCAGCCGCTGGATGTCTCACGTGGGGATGTCCTGGCGGATGCCGCGCATCCGGTGACGATGGCGAGCCGTCTGGTCGCTGATGTGCTGTGGTTGGCGGAGGAGCCGATGGCGCCCGGCCGCAGCCTGGTGCTGAAGCTCGGCACCGCGACGGTCCCGGCATCGATCAGCGGCATCCAGTACCGGGTGGACATCGGCAGCTTCGCCATGGAGCCGGCTGAGAGCCTGGTGGCGAATGATGTGGCGCGGATCGGCATCGCGCTGGCCTTGCCGGTGGCTGTCGAGCTTTTCGCAAGCAGCATCGAGTTGGGTGGCTTCATCCTGATCGACCGGATGACCCAGGCGACCATCGGGGTCGGCATGGTTGTCACCGCCCAGGCGGCGGCAACCGAGATCACCTGGCATCGGATGACGGTGGACAAGCAGGCCAGGGCCGTGGCCAAGGGACAGCGGCCGGTGGTGGTCTGGTTCACCGGGCTTTCCGGCTCCGGCAAATCGACCATCGCCGACCTCGCCGAGCGTTACCTGCATGCCCTGGGTCGGCATACCTTCACGCTGGATGGCGACAATGTCCGCCATGGGCTGAACCGCGACCTGGGCTTTACCGAAGCCGATCGCAGCGAGAATATCCGCCGTGCGGCGGAGGCCGCGAAGCTGCTGCTGGACGCCGGGCTGATCGTGCTGGTGTCCTTCATCTCCCCCTTCCGGGTGGACCGGGCAGCGGCGCGGGCGCTGTTCGGGGCGGAGGAGTTCATCGAGGTCTTCGTCGATACTCCCCTCGACGAATGCCGGCGGCGCGACCCCAAGGGGCTCTATCGCAAGGTGGATGCCGGTCTGATCCGCAACTTCACCGGCGTCGATGCGCCTTATGAGGAGCCGGAGGCGCCGGAATTGCGACTGCGGACCACCACCGCCTCGGCGGAAGTGATGGCGGAGCAGGTCGTGGCCCTGCTGCGACAGCGTGGCGCTTTCCGCTGAGGATCAGAATGGGCGATCGCCGCTGATCTGGGTACGATGCATCACCCGCCTTGCACTGCCCTCGAACTCATCCCGTCGGTGCAGGACGCAGCGATTGTCCCAGAGGACGAGATCACCGACCTTCCAATGCTGGGTCCAGCAGAAGCGCGACTGTGTCGCGTGGTCCCACAGCTCATCCAGCAGCGCCTCGCTCTCGGCCAAGTCGAGGCCGGGAATATAGGCGTTGCGGCGGCGGCCGAGGAAAAGTCCCTGCCGGCCGGTGACCGGATGGGTGCGGACCAGCGGGTGGACGGCACCGGGCGTGCGGCGAGGGTCCGTCACCGCCTCGAAGCCGATGCGCAACTGACCGACGCTGTTGAGGCTGCTGTCATGGACGCAGGAGAGATGGGTGATCAACTCCTGCGTGGCGGCCGGCAACGCCTCGTAGGCGGCAACCATGTTGCAGAAGCTGGTATCGCCGCCGCTGGGCGGGACCTCCAGGGCATAGAGCGCCGAGGCCATGGGCGGAATGTCGACATAGCTCATGTCGGTATGCCATTTGGACTCGTGGTTGCCGAGCCCGCCGATCGGCTTGCCGTTTTCAACGACATTGGAAATGACGAGGACATGGTCCGCTGCCGTGTCGCGGGCCTCGCCCTTGGCCTGGCGCGGATTGCGGTCCAACGCGCCGAAGTTGCGGCTGAAGGCCATGAGCTGGTCGTCGGTCAGGGACTGACCGCGGACCCGCAGGACATGGTGCTGCATCCAGGCCTGGCGGATGGCGCCGAAATCGGCCGGGCGCAGGGGCTGCGCGAGATCGATGCCGGCGATATCGGCGGCCAGGGCGGCGCCGGTGGGGATGACCTTGAGCATGGGCTTCCTCCGATCTTTGGCACAGCTTGCCGTGGCCAGGGTGGCGTGCCTAGGCTCTGCGACAAGGGGAAACGACGGAGACGCTGCAATGGCCGAAGCCATGGGGCTGCAACCGGTGCAGGGACCGCAGGTCTGGTATGGGCCGGAGGTTGCCGCTCGTACGGACTGGGTCAGGCCATTGGCACCCGGCGAGATTGCATCCTTGGACGCGGCGGTGGCGCGACTGGATGCGACCGGCATCGATATCGCCGCGATCGGGCCGCAGCATCTGCAGGTGCCGGAGTTGCAGCCGCTGGTGGCGGAGGTACGGCAGGCGGTGCTGCATGGCCGCGGCTTCCTGCTGGTACGGGGGGTGCCGGTGGAACGCTGGACCATCCGCCAATGCGCCATCGCCTATTTCGGCCTCGGCACCTTGCTGGGGGAGCCGGTGTCACAGAATGCGATGGGGCATATCCTGGGACATGTGAAGGATATCGGCGCGGACTACGCCCGGCCCGAACATCGCGGCTACCAGACGGCGGCGCGGCTACCCTACCATTGCGACAGCTCGGATATCGTCGCGCTGCTCTGCCTGAAGCCAGCGAAGGCGGGAGGCAAGTCGAGCCTCGTCAGTTCCTGGACCTTGTACAACGAGATGCTGCGGCGGCACCCGGCACTGCTGCCGGAACTGCTGAAGCCGGTCTATCGCGACCGGCGGGGCGAGGTGCCGGACGGGGCGGAGCCCTGGTATGCCGTGCCGGTCTTCACGCCGATGCCGGGTGGCGGGCTGGTGGCAACCTATGTCCGGAGCGCCATGCGCAAGGCGCAGCGCTTTCCCGAGGTGCCGCGTACCACGCCGGCGCTGGAGGCGGCCTGCGACGCGCTGGATGCCCTGGCGGATGACCCGGCGATCCACCTCGACATGGATTTCCAGCCCGGCGACATGCAGTTCGTCAGCAACCACTGGATCATGCATTCGCGTACTGCCTACGAGGATTTCCCCGACCCGGCCGATCGCCGTCACCTGTTCCGGCTGTGGCTGGCCTGTCCGGATGGCCCGGCGCTGCCCGAGGTCTATACCGCCGCCTGGCAAGGCGCGACGGCCAAGGGCCGGCCGGCCGGTATCCGGGTTGCCGGCGTGCCGCTTTCGGCACCGCTGGACGGGGGATGGGGGTGATGCGGCAGCTTCACCTCAACCTCTTCATCCATGGTCGGGGCCATCATGAGGCGGCCTGGCGGCATCCGGACGCCTCGCCGCTGGGGCTGGCGGATATCCGCTACTATACGGAACTGGCGCAGCAGGCGGAGGCGGGGCTGCTCGACAGCATCTTCCTCGCCGATACGCTGGCGGTCGGCGACGACGTCGCCAATGCGCCGCGCGCCTGGCTGGAGCCGGTCACGACACTGGCGGCGATCGCCGGAGCGACACGGCGTATCGGACTGATCGCCACCTGCTCCACAACCTATACCGAGCCCTACAACCTGGCCCGGCAATTCGCCTCCCTCGACCATATCAGCGGCGGCCGGGTCGGCTGGAACATCGTCACCACCTGGCTGGCGGCGGCGGGAAAGAACTACGGTGACGAGGCTCAACTCGGCCACGCCGAGCGCTATGCCCGGGCCGAGGCATATATGCAGGCCGTCACCGCGCTTTGGGACAGCTGGGCGGATGATGCGGTGCTGGATGACCGGGAGCGCGGGCGCTATGCCGCACCGGGGCGCATCCGCCGGATCGATCATGCCAGCGCGCATTACCGCGTTGCCGGTCCGCTGAATCTGCCGCGTGGGCCGCAGGGCCGGCCGGTCTTCGTGCAGGCAGGGTCGTCCGAGACCGGCCGGGGCTTCGCCGCGAGGCATGCCGAAGCGGTCTTCACCGCGCAGATGGAGAAGGCGACGGCGGTGGAGTTCTATGCCGACCTGAAGGCGCGGGCAGCGGCGCTGGGCCGATCGGCTGATCAGGTGCTGGTGCTGCCGGGGCTTTGTCCGGTCATCGGCGGCACCGAGGCGGAGGCCCAGCGCATCTGGCGCGAGTTGGGAGATCTTTCGGACCCGGAGGTGGGGCGGCAGCGGCTCTCCGGCCGCTTCGGCGGCCATGATTTTTCGCACCTGCCGCTCGACCGGCCGCTGGCACCGGAGGATTTTCCCGACCCGGATACGGTGCAGGCGGCACGCAGCCGGACCGAGGTGATCGTCGGGCTGGTGCGGCGGGAGAAGCCGACGCTGCGGCAGTTGCTCGGCTATCTCGCCGGCGCGCGTGGGCATTTCGTCACGCTCGGCACGCCGGAACAGGTTGCCGACCTGATGGAGGATTGGTTCCGGACCGGCGCCGCCGATGGCTTCAACCTGATGCCGCCGGTCCTGCCGGCGATGCTCGGCAGCTTCATCGAGCAGGTCGTGCCGCTGCTGCAGCAACGCGGGTTGTTCCGAACCGGCTACACCGACGGGACGCTGCGTGGGCATTACGGGCTGGCGCGGCCGGAGGCGGGGTTTTAGACCTGCCGCCGATCGGTAAGAGGTAACGATGGCGCAGCGGCGGGACTATGGCGGGATCATCGGGCTGCTCATCGTTGTCGCTCTGCTGGTCGGCGGGTACTTCCTGTTTCCCGCCGTGCAGCGGGCAATGTCCTACCAGGATTGCATCGCCTCGGGCCGCGTCACCGGATGCTGAGTTCCGGCAGCGGCGGGGCCACGCCCTCCGGCAGTCCGACCCGTGCCGTGTTCAGCGTCATCGAGACGGCGACGTAATAGCCGCTGACGGCGATGAGGTCGATCACGCCCTGTTCGCCGAAGCGCTGCTTGGCGGCGGCGAAGGTGGCATCCGAGACGAAGCGGGTGCGGTGCATCTCGGTGCAGAAATCATAGACGATACGTTGGTCTTCGTTCATGCCCTCCGGCCGCTTGCCCTGGGCAAGGTCGGCCGCAACGGAGGCGGGCAGGCCGGCTGCCATGGCCAGGCGATGATGGGCGAACCACTCGTATTGGGACGACCATTCGCGCGCGGTGATCAGGATGGCGAATTCGTTCAGTGCGGCTGGGATGGAACTGCGGAAGCGCAGCTCGGCGCCGAGCTGCTGCAGCTTGTCGCCGACACCGGGGCTGCGGAGCCAGGGGTTGAAGGGGCCGCCGATGCTATTGTCCCGCCCGGGCACGGCGGCGCGGGGCCCGCCCTGGATGGCGGCGGCGAGGGCCTTCTGCTCGGGCGTCATCTGCTCCGGCGTCAGGGTCGGGAAGCGGTTCTGCGCCGCGGCGGGCGTGGCAAGCACGGCGCAAAGCGCGGCGACCAGGGCCAAGGATCGCATATCGTCTTCTCCCGTGGGTTCTTTGACGCAAGCCTGCGCGCGCCGGACATCGGGAACAAGAGGGCATGGTGCCTGTATTCAGGCTGCCAGCCACCTATCTCACCAAGCAGCCCCGCAGGGAGAATGCCGATGACCGAGGCCACGCAGATCGTCTGTCCCGAATGCGACGCCATCAACCGCGTGCCGACCGCAAGGCTGGGCGACGGGCCGCGTTGCGGCGTGTGCAAGTCCCCGTTGTTCCCGGGCAGGCCGGTGGCCCTGGATGAGGCGCGGTTCCGCCGGCACCTGAGGCTCAGCGGGATTCCGCTGCTGGTGGATTTCTGGGCCTCCTGGTGCGGCCCCTGCCGGACCATGGCGCCGGAATTCGCCACGGCGGCAACCACGCTGGAGCCGGGGATGCGGCTGGTGAAGCTTTCCACCGAGGAAGCGCCGGCGGTCGCGCAGGAATTCCGCATCAGCAGCATCCCGACCCTGGCACTCTTCGCGGGCGGGGTGGAGCGGGCACGGCAGAGCGGCGTCATGCCGGCGCGGCAGATCATCGATTGGGCACGCCGCGCGGCGTGAGCCGGGCCTATCAGTCGAGCTTGAGGTCGATGCGGCGGATCAGCGCCTCGATGGTGCTGACGCCGGCCTGCAACTGAGCCCGGAAAGCCTCAGGCGATCTGGGCGAAGGTGGAACGCCCTGGGCGATCAGCCAGTCGCGCAGCACCGGCTCGCCGATGATGCGGGTAATCTCGGCATTGAGCCGGGCAATGATGGGTGCCGGGGTGCCGCCCGGGGCGAAGAAGCCAAGTCCTTCCTGCACCCAGATGTCCGGCAGCCCGGCCTCCGCCAGGGTCGGTACATCGGGCAGTTCGGCGTAGCGTTCCTCGCCTGCGATGGCGAGCGGCCGGACCGAACCGGCCTGGACATGCGGCTTGGCCAGCGACCAGCTGGCAAACATGGCGTCCAGCCGCCCCGCCAGCAGCTCCGGCACTGCCTGGCCGCCGCCACGGAAGGGGATATGCGTCATGGCGACACCGGCAGCGGCATTGATCTGCTCGAGCCCGAGGTGGAAGGAACTGCCTACGCCGATGCTGGCGAAATTCAGCTGCCCGGGCCGGGCGCGGGCATAGGCGAGGAATTCCTGCAGGGTCTGCACCTGCAGCGAAGGCCGGGTGAGCAGCAGCACGGTCAGCGCGCCGACCGGGGCGACCGGCGCCAGGTCCCGTTGCGGATCGAAGTCGAGCGGACTGCGTGCGGCGGCGGCGATGACCAGCCCGGCAGTCGCGCAGAACAGCAGGCTATGGCCGTCCGGCGGCGCCTTGGCGACCAGCGAGGCGGCGATGTTGCCGCCGGCACCGCCGCGGTTGTCCACCACCACCGGCCGGCCGAGGCTGGTGGTCAGGCGCTCGGCGATGCGACGGGCGATGGTATCGGTGCTGGCGCCGGGCGGGAAGCAGACGGTGATGGTCACCGGGCGGGTCGGGTAGTCCTGGGCCTGGGCTGGTGGGGCCTGGACTGGCGCCGTCAGGCTCAGCACGGCAGCCAGCATGGCGCCGCAGGCACGTGTCCACCCGTTCATTCGGTTCCCTCCATGCCCGAAGCCTAAAGGGGGAAGACAAGTTCGGACAAGGGCGGGCCGGCTTGCATGGCGCGGGAGGCGCGGACATGCTGGCCTCGACAAGGGAGGAAACCATGGCGGCAGGGCTGATAGAACGCGTCTGTGACCTGGTCACGGCGCCGCCACCGCTTTCCGCCGAGGACCGGCAGGATGTGCTGCTGGCCTTCGCCGATACCCTGGCCTGTGCCCATGCCGGCTGGTTCGAGCCGGTGGCGCGGGCAACGGCCGGCGCCTGGCGCGGCGGCGCGGTGCCGCTGCTGGATGGCAGCACCGCGCCCACGGCCGAACATGCCGCGCTGATCACCGCGACCGCCGGCCATGCCCTCGACTACGACGACGTGCATCTGGACAGTACCTCGCATCCCTCCGTCGTGCTGGTGCCGGCGCTGCTGGCGATGCAGGCGGTGGGTCGCTTGCCTGCCGCCCGGCTGGCGCCAGCCTTCGCCATCGGGATCGCGGTGAACGCGGCGCTCGGCAGGGCGCTGGGCTTCGCGCATTACCGGCGCGGCTGGCATGCGACCTCGACCATCGGTCCCTTGGCCGGGGCGGCGGCGCTGGCGCATCTGCTCGGACTGGACCGGGTGGCGACGCGGCATGCGCTGGCCCTGGCGGCGGCGCAGTCCGGTGGATTGCAGCGTAATTTCGGGGCCATGGCCAAACCCGCCCAGGCCGGCTTCGCCGCCGCTGCCGCGGTGCGGGCGGCGACCCTGGCCCAGGCCGGGCTGACCGCCGATGCCGATGTCTTCGCGCCGGGGGGCTTCCTCGACCTTTACGGCGGCGATGCCGGGGCCACGGCGCGGGCGGCCGATGTCGCCTTGGATGCGCGGCCGGGCAGCATCGCCCGCAAACTCTATCCCTGCTGCTATGCGACGCACCGGCTGATCGCCGCGGCGCTGGATGCCCGGGCACCGCTGAACGCGCCGCCACCGGCCGAAGCGATCCTGACGCTGCGGGTGCCGGCGGGTGGGATGCAGCCGCTGCGCGCCAGCCTGCCCACCACTGGGCTGGAGGCGAAATTCTCCGCTGAATATACCGTGGCAGTGGCGCTCTGGCAGGGCAGCATCGGCCTCGCGGATTTCGAGGATGCGGCGGTGGCCCGGCCGGAAGCCAAGGCTCGCATGGACCGTGTGCGGGTTATCGAGGAGCCGGTGGCAGCCGATGGCGCGCAGGGTTTGGAGCATGGGACGGCACGGCTTTCGGTGACCGTCGATGGCCGGGAGATGGCGCGGGGCGAGGCGGGACCCATTCCAGGTTCGCCGGCACGGCCGGCGACCCGGGCGGAGATGGAAGCGAAGATCGCCGATTGCCTGGCCCGTCACACGGCCGGCGGCGGCAAGGCTGTGGCGCCGGCTGCCTTTCTGGCCCGGCTGGAGGCAATCCTGGCGCCTCCTGCCGCGCAAGCGGCCTGAGCAGGCCAAGCGAGGAGAATGCAAGATGGCAGTCGTGGCCCCCATCGATGCCGTGCGCAGCAGTCGGCGGCCGATCGTCTCCAATGGCGTCCCGGCGCATCTGACCACCTTCATCGGCGCCAATCGCTACAGTCCGGACGCGGCGCCGCCACCAGGGCCCGAGGCGATCTACCCGATGGCCTTCCTCGTGGAGCAGCCGCCAGGCTCGGTGGTGCAGACGCATTTCCACGTGGCGAACCAATTCCAGATCGTGGTCGCCGGCAGCGGCAGGCTGGGCGGGCATGCAGTCGAGCCGGTCGCGGTGCACTACAGCAATGCCTATAGCGCCTATGGCCCGATTACCGCCGGTCCCGAGGGCTTGCAGTATTTCACCTTGCGCAATGGCTATGACCCGGGCGCCCGCTACCTGCCCGCGGCGCGCGAGGAGATGCGTGGGGTCCGACGCCGGTTCCGCGATGCCTTTGCCGAGCCGGCATCCCCGGTAACCGCTGCGCCTGAGGCCTCCTCCATCGATCCGCTGCTGGCGGTCGCGCCCGATGGGATGGGTGCCTGGCGGCACCGGATGCCCCCGGGCTCCCGTCTCGAGGGGACCGACCCGGTGACCGGGGATGGCCAGTTCTGGGTCGTGACGGCGGGCTCCCTGAATCTGCCGGGCGGGGAGGTGCTGCCGCCGCTCTCCTGCGCCTTCGTCGGTCCGAATGAGCCGCCATTCGAAGCCACTGCCGGCGAAGCCGGGCTGGAAGTGGTGATGGTGCAGTTCCCGCGTGGCCGCGACCACGTGGCCAGCGACCAGGCCTAACTGCGGCTGAGCAGGACTTCAGCATCGTGGTGTTGAAGGGCTCAGTCCAGCAATCAGGCCTGGCGCGGGCGGCGACGGGCCAGCAGCACCAGCAGGATCGCGGCGGCGGAGGCCAGGGTGTACATGCCGAAGGCATTCACATAGCCGATCATCGCCGCCTGCCGGTTGATCTCCTTGCTGAGGCTGGCCAGGCCCGGCAGCGTCTCGATGGTCCAGCCGCCCATCAGGCCCGGCGTAGTGAGCACGCGGTTGTAGGGCGTGATCATCTCCGTCATGCGGCTGTAGTTCATCGTCGTCGCCTGGATGATCTCGGCGACGCTGAGCGAGATGAAGAGGCTGGAGCCGATGTTGCGCAGCAGGTGGAACAGCGACATCGCTTCCGCCATGTGCCGGCTCTCGAGCGTCGAGAAGGTCATCACCGTAAGCGGTACCCAGATGATGCCGACGGCGACGCCCTGCAGCACGGCATTCATCAGCAGCTCATCGGTCCCGACGTTGAGGTTGAGGCTGGCCAGCCAAAGCCCGGAGGCCACCAGCAGGCCGAAGCCGATGCCCATGCCGATACGCGGATCCCAGCGGCCGATCAGTAGGGTACTGGCGAAGCCGATGCTGCCGCCGATGCCGCGGTAGCCGACCACCATGCCGATGATCGAATCCGGATAGCCCGCATGCTGTTGCAGCAGCGATGGCAGCAGCACGATGGGGGTGAAATTCACCATCCCGTAGATGAAGACCAGAAGCAGCCCCAGGCCGTAGTCCCGGTTCAGCAGCAGCTTCAAATTCAGGAAGGGAAAGCGTGTCGTCAGGCTATGGGCGAGGAAGATGTAGAAGGCGAGCAGCGCGATGCAGGTCTCGGCGATGATCTCGGGGCTTTCGTACCAGTCCAGCCTTTGCCCACGGGACAGCACGAGCTGGACGCAGGCGATGGCGGTGGCCAACGCCAGGAAGCCGGTCCAGTCGAGCGGTACCTGGGCACCGGGCCGGTCCGGCGGCAGGGTGAGGCGAAGCGCGACCACCGCCAGCACGCCGGCCGGGACGATCATGTAGAAGGCCCAGCGCCAGTTATGCGCCTCCGCCAGCATTCCGCCGAAGACCGGGCCGACCACCGGCCCCAGCACCACCGTCATCCCGAAGATCGAGCTGACGAGGCCGGCCTGACGGCGCGGGAAGCTGTCCAGCACGATGGCATTGGCCAGCGGCACCACCGGCGCGCCGATACCGCCCTGGACGATGCGCCACAACACGATCGTCTCCAGCGAATCCGCCTGGCCGCAGAGCCAGGTGGCCAGGGTGAAGCCGCTGACGCAGAACAGCATCACCCGCCGCCGGCCGAAGCGGGTGACCAAGTAGCCGGTCATCGGCGTGACGATGGCGGTCGCCAGGATGTTGAAGGTGGTGGTCCAGGCGATCTCATCCGCGGTCGCGGCGAAGGTCCCCTGCATCTGCGGCAGCAGGGTGGAGGCCACCAGCAGCGTCGTCGCATAAAGCGTCGAGCCCAGCACCACCGAGGCCAGGATCATGATCCGGCGGGTCAGCGACAGGTCGAGCACGGCTGGCGCGTCGGACATCGGTGCCTTGACGAATATTGCCTGGGTGATAGTGACCTGAGTACCTAATCCTGGCGAGCCCCAACCGTGCCGCTGCCGACCATCCCGCTCGATGACCGCCGGACCATCGGATTCCTGATCTCCGACGTGGCGCGGATGATGCGGGCGGCCTTCGACCGCCGCGTGCAGCGGATCGGCCTGACGCGTTCGCAGTGGCTGGTGCTCAGCCTGCTCTACCGCAGCCCTGGGGTCAGCCAATCGGAACTGGCTGACATGCTGGAGGTGGAGCGGCCGACCGCGGGGCGGATGATCGACCGGCTGGAGCGCAAGGGCTGGGTGATCCGCCGGCCGGATGCGGTGGATCGCCGGGTCAAGCGGCTCTACCTCACCACCGAGGCGGAAGGGGTACAGGCCGAGATGGGGCAGATCGCCGCCGAGATGGTGGATGACGCCATGGCCTCGCTCGCCCCGAAGGAGCGCCTGGCGCTGACCGGCATGCTGGAGCGGGTGAAGGGCACCCTGCTCGCCATGGGGCCGGCCGCATGAGTCCCTCCCGCCGCCGGATGCTGCTGCGGCTGGGGCTGCTGGTGCTGGTCCCGCTGCTGGCCGCAGGGGGCGCCGCCTTCGCCTGGCAGGCCGGGGGCCGCACCATCACCACCGAGAATGCCTACGTCCGGGCCGATATCGTGCAGATTGCGCCGGAGATCGCCGGGCGGGTGGCGGAGGTCGCGGTGCGCGATCATAGCCGCGTCGAGGCCGGGGGCTTGCTGCTGCGGATCGACCCGGCGCCCTTCCAGCTCGCTCTCGAGAAGGCCGAGGCGGAGTTGGAAGCTGCCCGCGTGCTGGTGGAGACCTCCCGCGCCACCTATCACGAGACCCGCAGCGAATTGGGCGAGCTGGAAAGCCGCGCCGACTACCTGCTGCGCCAGGCCAGGCGGCAACAGGACCTGGCCACCCGCGGCGTCGCGCCGGCGGTGCGGGTGGAGGAGACCCAGAGTGATGCGCTGGTGGCGCGCGAGCGGATCAACGTGCTGCGGCAGCGGATGGTGCGGCTGCTGACGACACTGAAAGGCGATGTGGACCTGGCGGTGGATGACCATCCCTCGGTCCGGGAGAAGCTGGCGGACCGTGACCGTGCCGCGCTCGACCTGGCGCGCACGACCATCACCGCCCCGACCGGCGGCACGGTGGTGAACATGCGGCTGCAACGCGGCGAGCAGGTGCGGGCGGCGACGCCGGTCTTCGCCCTGGTCTCCGACCGGCGGCCCTGGGTGGAGGCCAATCTGAAGGAAACCACCCTGACCCACGTGGCGGTGGGCCAGCCGGTGGATGTGGTGCTCGACATCTACCCGGATATCGTCTGGAAGGGCGAAGTCGAGAGCATCAGCCCGGCGACGGGGGCCGAATTCGCCATCCTGCCGCCGCAGAATGCCTCCGGGAATTGGGTAAAGGTGGTGCAGCGGCTGCCGGTGCGGGTGCGTCTGCAACCCTTCGCCGGAGAGCCGGCGCTGTGGGCCGGGGTGACGGCGACGGTTGCAATCGATACCGGCCAGCGCCGCAGCCTGATGGATATCTTCGAGAGCATGGCGAAGCTGGGCCGCGGCAGCGCCAGCGCGGCCGGGTCTCCCTGAAGGCCGCTCCGCTGGGGCTGAAGGGCGCCGCACTGGGGCGGCTGCTGGCGGTCGGCCTCGGCACCATGGTGGTGCCGTTGGACAGCGCGCTGAACATCGCCTTCCCCGCCATCACCGCGCATTTTGGACTGGCATTGCCGGAAATCCAGTGGATCGTCATCTGCTACGTGCTGACCTATGGCAGCCTGATGCTCGGCATCGGCCGGCTGGGTGACATCTTCGGCCATGCGCGGGTCTTCCGCGCCGGGCTGGCCTGGAGCGCGCTGGCCTACCTGCTCTGTGCCTGGGCGCCGGGTTATGACTGGCTGCTCGCCTGCCGGGTTATGCAGGGCATCGGCGCGGCACTGGTCATCAGCTGCGGGCCGGCGCTGGTCACCGGCTGGTTCGCCGAGGCGCTGCGGCCGCGGGTGCTCGGCCTCTATACCCTGATGTTCTCGGCCGGCTCGGTGCTGGGTCCCTCGCTCGGCGGGCTGCTGGTCGCCTGGTTCGGCTGGGAGGCGGTATTCTGGTTCCGCACACCCATCGCGTTGGCGGCCCTGCTGCTGCTGCGCGGCGCCGGCGCCCCGCCGCCGGGGGTGCGGGAGCCCTTCGACCTACCGGGTGCCACCCTGCTGGCACTGGCGATCGGTAGCCTGTTGTTGGCCATCAACCGGCTCGGCGGCGGCGGATTGGTGGCGCTGCCGCTGGGGCTGCTGTTCCTCGCCGTGCTATGGGGCTTCCTGCGGCAGAGCCGGCGAAGTGCGCGGCCGGTGATCGCGCTGCATTATTTCAGCCTGCCGGGCTTCGCCGCGCTGAACCTGGCCAATGTGCTGGCCAACACGGCCGCCTTCGCCGTGCTGCTCTTCGTGCCCTATTACCTCACCCGCGTCGCCGGATTGCCGGTGGCGCTGGCGGGGCTGGTGCTGGCGGCCTCGCCGGCCGGGGCGATGCTGGTCGCGGCGCCGGGCGGCTGGCTGCTCGGCCGCGTGCCGGCGCGGCGGATGGCCGCGGCGGGCATCGGGCTGGTAGCGGCGGGGCTGGGCGCGATGGCGCTATGGGGCGCGGCGACGCCGCTGGCGCTGCTGGTGCTGGCACTGCTGCTGCACGGCGCCGGCCTGGGTCTGCTGCAACTCAGCTATACCGATAGCGTCACCGCCACCCTGCCACGGCAGGACCGGGGCGTGGCCGGCAGCCTGGCGATGATGACCCGCACCCTGGGCGTGGTCACCGCCGCCTCCCTGCTTACCTTGCTGTTCAGCGCCTTGCAGGGAGGCGCCACTTCGGGCGAGGCCTTCCTCGCCGCCTTCCATGGCACCTTCACCCTGGCCGCCGTTATCCCGTTATTGGCCCTGCTGCTGCTGCGCCGCTGAGCCTATTCCGCAGGCGCCGGGGCCGGCCGGCGCCACAGCCGCATCGCCCATTCGCCGAAGTCATCCACCACCGTATAGACCACCGGCACCACCACCAGGCTGAGCAGGGTGGAGGTGATCAGCCCGCCGATCACCACCAGTGCCATGGGCGCGCGGAATTCCGCATCGGCGCCGATGCCGGCGGCGATATGCGCCATGCCGGCGGTCATCGCGATGGTCGTCATCACGATGGGCCGGGCCCGCTTGCGGGCCGCCTCGACCAGCGCGGCGCCGCGCGGGAAGCCGGCGCGGCGTGCCTCCACGGCGTATTCGACCAGCAAAATGGAGTTCTTGGCGACGATGCCCATCAACATCAGCACGCCGATCACCGCCGAGACGCCCAGCGCCTTCTGCGCCAGCAGCAGCGCCATCAGCGCGCCGCCGAGCGAGAGCGGCAGCGCCGACATGATGGTCAGCGGCTGCAGGAAGCCGCCGAACAGCAGCACGAGCACGAGGTAGACCAGCAGCACCCCGGCGCCGAGCGCCATGATGAAGCCGCCGAACAGCTCGCCCATCACCTCCTTGTCGCCGACCTCGCGTTCGCGCACCCCGGCGGGCAGCGCCTGCATGATCGGCAGGGCGGCGATCAGCTTGGTCGCCTCGCCCAGCGGCATGCCATTGGTCTCGGCCTCGATGGTCGCCTTGCGGACGCGGTCCAGCCGGTCGATCTGCGCCGGGCCGGCGCCGTGGCGGATCTCGGCCACGGCATCGAGCGGGATGGCGAGGTCGGCCCGGCCAGCGACCCGCAGCGCACGCAGCGCATCCAGATTGCCCCGCGCATCCTCCGCCAGCATCACCCGGATCGGGATCTGCCGGTCCGGAAGGTTGAAGCGGGCCAGCGCCTGGTCGACATCGCCGATAGTGGCGATGCGGGCGGTGGCGCCGACCATGGCGGCGGAAACCCCCAGCTCCGCGGCCCGGGCATCGCGCAGCATGATCTGCAGTTCCGGCCGTTCCAGGCTGGCGACGGACCGCGCCCCCGAAAGCGCCGGGATGCTCCGCATCTGGGTCTCCAATTCCCGCGCCGCGGCCGCGAGACGTCCGGCATCCTCGCCGATCAGCGTGATGGAGGCCTTGGCACCACTCATTCCATCGGCCCCGAAGCGGATGCGGCTGCCGGGAATGGCTTCCAGCGCCGGCCGCACCGCCGCTTCGAACTGCTGCTGGGTCAGGGCACGCTCGCCGCGTGGGACCAGGGTGATGATGAGGTTGGCGTTGCGCGGATCGCCCTGGGTGGTGGTGCTGCCCATGCCCGGCCCACCGCCGGCGATGCTGGCGGTGCCGAGCGAGGCGAAGACCGAGGCGACCTCCGGGCGCTCCCGCAGGATGGCGGTGGCGCGGCGGACGGCGACATCGGTATCGGCCAGGGTCGCACCGGGGGCCAGCTCCAGCGCCATGGCGGAGCGGCCGCGATCGGCGGCGGGGATGAAGTCCGAGGGGATGAGCGGGACGAGGGCGACCGAGAGGACGAAGAAGCCGGTCGCCCCCGCCAGCGTGGCCCAGCGATGCCGGAGGCACCAGCCGAGCAATGCCAGGTAACGTCGGCCTATCCTGCCATCCCCCACTTCCTCGGACCCCGCCCGTGTCGTCGGCTTCAGCAGGTAGGCGCCCATCAGCGGCGTCAGCATCCGTGCCACCAGCAGGGAGAAGGTGACGGCGGCGGCGACGGTCAGGCCGAATTGGCGGAAGAACTGCCCGGGGATGCCGGGCATGAAGGTCACCGGGACGAAGACCGCCAGGATGGCGCCGGTGGTCGCCATGACGGCGAGGCCGATCTCGGCCGAGGCATCCATCGCCGCCCGCCAGGCGCCGCGCTCGGGATGGGTGCGGAGGTGACGGACGATGTTCTCGATCTCGACGATCGCGTCATCCACGAGCACGCCGACCACCAGGGTCAGCCCCAGCAGGGTGATGTTGCTGAGCGCATAGCCGAGCCAGCTCAGCACCAGGAAGGTGGGGATGAGTGAGAGCGGCATGGCGACGCAGGTCACCGCCGTCGCCCGCCAGTCGCGCAGGAACAGCCAGACGACGAAGACCGCGAGCGCGGAGCCGAACAACAGCGCATCGATGGCCGCCCAGAAGCCGGCCTCGACGAAGGCGACGGTGGAGGTGACCTTGCGGACCTCGACGCCCGGATGCTGCTGCTCCAGCAACGCGGCGCGTTCGGCCACGGCCTTGGCGACCTTCACCTCGGAGGAACCACGCGTCCGCAATACCTCGAAGGCGACCACCGGCAGGCCATTCAGCCGGGCGGCGGTGCGGATCTCGGCGGTGCTGTCGGTCACCTCCGCCAGATCACCCAGCCGCGCGGTGCGGCCGCCGGGCAGGATGATGGGCCGGGCCGCCAGCGCCTCGACCGAATTGGCCGAACCGAGGGTGCGGATCGATTGCTCGCTGGCCCCCAGCGTCCCGCGGCCGCCAGGCAGGTTGATATTCGCATCCCGCAGCTGCTGGTTCACCTGCACCGCGGTGATGCCGAGCGCCAGCAGCCGATCCGGGCGCAGCGCCACGCGGATCTCGCGCTCCACCCCGCCGATGCGGTTCACCTGGGCGACGCCGGAGATGGAGAGCAAGGACTTCGCCACGGTATCCGTGACGAACCATGAGAGCTGCTCGGTGCTCATCGCCGGGGCGGCGACGGTATAGGTGAGGATGGCGCCGCCGGTGATCTCGATGCGGCTGACGATGGGGTCCCGGATGGCGGCCGGCAGGTCGGCGCGGATCTGCGAGACCTTGTCCCGCACGTCGTTGGTCGCGCGGTCGACATCCTTGCCGAGGGAAAATTCGATGACGGTGGTCGAGGTGCCGTCCTGCACGATGGAGGTGATGTGCTTGACGTCGCCCAACCCCGCGACCGCATCCTCCACCCGCCGCGTGACCTGGGTTTCCAGCTCGGAAGGGGCGGCGCCCGGTTGCAGGATGCTGACCACCACCGCCGGCAGGTCGATGTCGGGGGTGTTGTTGATCCGCAACCCGGGGAAGGCGACGATCCCGCCCAAGGTCAGCAGCAGGAACAGCACCGCGGTCGGGATCGGGTTGCGGATCGACCAGGCGGAGATGTTCCGGTAGCCGGGGTCTGCCCCCCGGGGCGTCAGGGAAGGGGCCATCCTATTGGGCCAGCCGGATGCGGTCGCCGTCCGAGAGGAAGCCCGCGCCGGTCACCACCACGCGTTCCCCCTCGGCCAGGCCGCTGGTGACTTCCACCGACCCGGCGCGGCGGCTGCCGGTCGTCAAGGCGCGTAATGCGACCCGGTCGGCCTCGGGCGGCAGCACGAAGGCAAAAGGTTTGCCTTCCCGGAGCACCACGGCTTCCTGCGGCACGGTCAGGCCGGCCTCGTCCGCCGGCAGGATCTCCGCCTGGGCGAACATGCCGGGGCGAAGCCCGCTCTCGGCCGGCAGGGCGATGTGGACGATGCCGAGCCGGGTATCGCTGCCGACCACCGGGGCGAGGATGCGGACCTCCGCCATGATCTCCCGCGTGCCATGGCGGACGCGCACCGGCTGGCCCGGGCGGATGCGGGCAAGCTCGAGCTCCGGCACCCGCGCATCCAACTCCAGCCGGCTGTCGCGGATCAGGCGGATGGCTTCCTGGCCGGGAATGGTCACGGCACCTGGCAGGACGCTCCGGCGGGCGACGGTGCCATCGGTCGGGGCCAGGATGCGGGTCTGGGTCAGGCGGGCGGCGGCCTCGTCGCGGCGGGCGCGGGCGGCCAGCAGCCGGGCATCGGCCTGGAGGGCGGCGGATTGGCGTTGTTCCAGGATCTGCTTGGCGACGCTTTCGCTACGCGCCAGCTCGGTAGAGCGGCGCAGGTCGGATTGGGCGATGTTCAAGGCCGCTTCGGCTTCCCGCATCGCGGCTTCGGCCTGGGCCGCCTGGGCGGCGGGCAGCGCATCATCCAGCCGGGCGATCAACTGGCCGCGGCTGACGCGCTCGCCTTCCTCCACCGGTACCTCGAGGATGCGGAGGCCACCGGCCTCGATGCCGACCACCAGTTCCTGCCAGGCGACGACCGAGCCGTCGCCGAAGATCGGGCGGGGGAGGGGCTGTGCCAGGACCGGGGCCAGGGCAACGGTCAGGGCTGGTGGCGCGACGCCGGGAGACGCTGCGGGCACCAGCACGGGGGGCGCCAACGCGGGGGGCGCCAACGCGGGGGGCGACAGGGACCGGAATGCCAGAAAAGCCGCTAGGCCACCCGCCAGGACCAGCGCCAGGAGCGTGATCCTGCCCCAACCGAAGCGGCCAGCCGCCCGGTCCATCCCGGCAGCCGCACTGGCCGCGGGGGTGGACCCCGGCGGTGGCGCCAGCGTGTTCTGTTCGGGAAAAGCGTGGTCAGGCATTCAAACCTCTGACGGCGGCAGGGATTCATCTGCCCCTGTGGTGCCGAACATCAATAGCCGGAGCCGCGGCCGCCAGGGTGAGTGATTTCGCAACGGCAGGTTACGTGATGATGGGGGTCAAGGCCGGATGCAGGCCGCGACATGCGGCATGAAGTGGCCGACCGGCGGCGTCACCAGCCCTTTCACCTTGGCTTCCTCATCGAAACGCCGAAGCTGCACCGCGTCGGCAGCCTGCGGCAGGGCACGGAAGGCAGCCACTTCCGCCTCCGACATGGGGCCGCCCTGCAAGGACAGGCTCAGCACCGAATCCGCCGAAAGCTTGCCGAAGTAATCGGCCTCGGTCGCGCAGAGATACCGCTTGGCCGCGACATGCAGGCGCACCGGCTCCGTCACCTCCGGACCGAACCATTTGGCCAGGAAGGCATTGCCGATATCCTCATGCTGGTCGTCGACGCCCTGGGCCGCCGGATTCTCGCCCAAGTCATGCACCAGATGGCCGATGTCATGCATCAGGGCGGCGGCGATCAATGCCGAGGAGCAGCCCTGCTGTTCGGCTAGCCAAGCGGATTGCAGCGCATGCTGGCGCTGGTTGATGTCGTGCAGGCCATATTGGCCATCCGCCTTCAGTTCCAGTAGATCAGCAATAAGGGCAATCCGCTGGTCTGTCATCGTTCTGTCATCCGGCCTGGTGATTACTCTGCCGCAGGTTAGTATCCAGCAGAACGGGAGTCCAACGCATGGTCAGGAACGTGCTGCTCATCATCGCCGACCAGTGGCGGGGGGACTGCCTTGGGGCGCTGGGGCATCCGGCCGTGCGCACCCCTAACCTTGATGCCCTGACCGCCGAGAGCACGGTCTTCACCCGGCATTTCGGCCAAAGCGCGCCTTGCGGCCCGGCCCGGGCCTCGATGCTGACCGGGCTCTACGTGATGAACCACCGCGTGGTGGCGAATGGCGTGCCGCTGGATGCGCGGCATCCGAATTTGGCCCTCGAATTGCGCCGGGCCGGGTTCGACCCGAACCTGGTCGGCTATACCACCACGGCGCCCGACCCGCGCGGCACGGGCCCAGCCGACCCGCGCTTCCGGGTCTGGGGCGATGTGCAGGAGGGCTGGCGGGTCTTCGCCCATTTCGACGAGGTGGAGTTCCACAACTACTTCGCCTGGGCCGAAGCCAAGGGCGTGGCCCTGCCGACCAACCCGATGGATTTGCTCGGGCCCGAGGGCGCACCGGGGCCGAGTGCCGCGCCGATGCGGATGCCGGCCAGGGCCACGGATACCGCCTGGTCGGCGGAAAAGGCCATCGAGTTCCTCCGCACCACGCGGCGCGACCGGCCCTGGGTTCTGCATGCCGGCTTCTTCCGGCCGCACCCGCCCTTCTCGGCCGCGGCGCCCTGGCACGAGGCGATGGCGATGGACCGCATCCCGGTGCCGCTGGGCGATGCGGCGGAGGCGGACCAGCACCCATTGATGCGGCATTGGCTCGGCAGCCAGAAGCGGTCCAGCTATTACCAGGGCGCGACCGGTACCGTGCAGCCGCTCTCAGGCGACGACGTCAGGGCGACGCGGCAGGCCTATTACGGGCTGATCGCCGAAGTGGACGACGCGATCGGCCGGGTGCTGGCCGCCCTGCAGGAGACCGGGCAGGCCGAGGACACCTTGGTGATCTTCACCGCCGACCATGGCGAGCAACTCGGCGACCATGGGCTGCTCGGCAAGCTCGGCTGGTTCGACCAGAGCTACCATCTGCCGCTGATCATCCGCGATCCGGCGGCGCCGGGGCCGCGCCGGGTCGATGCCTTCACCGAGGCGGTGGACCTGATGCCGACCATCCTCGACCGGGTCGGTGCACCCATTCCGCGCGCCTGCGACGGGGTATCGCTCGCGCCCTGGCTGCGCGGAGCGACCCCGGCGGCCTGGCGGGACGCGGTGCATTTCGAATACGACCTGCGTGGCGGCTGGCCCGACCCGCGTCGGCCGCCCTTCGGCCTGGGCGTGGATGAGGCGGCAATGGCGGCGATCCGCACCGAGGGCTGGAAATACGTGCATTTCGCCGGCCTGCCGCCGGTGCTTTACGATCTGGCGGCCGACCCTGGCGAAAGCCGCAACCTGGCCGCCGACCCGGCCCACGCGGCATTGTTGAACGAGGCCCGGGATCGCATGCTATCCTGGCGGCTGCGTCATGCCGATCGGACGCTGACCCATCTGTGCGCCACGCCGGACGGGCTGGTGGACCGGCGCGGTTGACACCATCCGGCGCAGGATTAGCGTCGGCGCAAACCAAACCGAAGGAGGCCATGCCGATGGGTATGTCGCTCGACCAATTCGCCGCCCAGTGCAAGTCCGCCCTGGTTTCGCATCCCGGGACCGAAGGCCGCGTCGCCGTGACCGAGCTGGTCCAGGAAATCCTGAAGGACAAGGATTTCGTCGAGACCTATATCCCGGCCGGCGGGCCGGAGCGGCATGTGCTGTACGAGGACCCGGACCTCGGCTTCACCATCCTCGCCCATGCCTATGAAGGTGCGAAGAACAGCAAGCCGCATGACCACGGGCCGGCCTGGGCAATCTATGGCCAGGCGACCGGCGAGACCATCATGACGGATTACGATTGCCTGGCCCGCCCGACCGAGGATGCCCCGGGCAAGGCGCGGCCGACCCGCGACTATTCGCTGCAGCCGGGCGATGCCTACCTGTACGAGCCGGGCGTGCTGCATTCCCCGCGCCGCGACGGCTCGACCCGCCTGCTGCGGATCGAGGGGCTGAACATGGATAAGGTGAAGCGGCTGCCCTATGTCGCCGTGACCGAGGCTGTCAGCGCCTGATCTTGCTCGATTAGGCGCCGATTGTAACTTGTTGGACCATCGCCACCTCCCTCGCTAAGCTGCTGCAAAAGCCGAGTGTGGGGGTGTGGGATGGCGAAGCTCAACGTCAATGGGAAACTCGTCGAGGTCCAGGCCGACGGCGAGACGCCGCTGCTCTGGGTGATCCGCGAGCAGCTTGGCATGACCGGCACGAAGTACGGCTGCGGCGTGGCGCAATGCGGCGCCTGCACCGTGCATCTGGATGGCGTGGCGACGCGGTCCTGCTCGCTGCCGCTCTCGGCGGTGACCGAGGCGCAGAAGATCGTCACCATCGAGGGGCTTTCGCCCAACAACGACCATCCCCTGCAGAAGGCCTGGGTGGCGCTGGACGTGCCGCAATGCGGCTATTGCCAGTCCGGCATGCTGATGGCCGCGGCCGCGCTGCTGGCGGAGAACCCGAAGCCTTCCGAGGCGGATATCCGCAGCACCGTCACCAACATCTGCCGCTGCGGCACCTATAACCGGGTCCTGGCGGGCATCCAGCAGGCGGCCGGCACCACCGGCGCGCGCGGCTGAGGGGGCACCGATCATGAACGCCATCACCGGCTTCTCCCGCCGCGGCTTCCTCAGCGTCTCGGCCGCCGCCGGCGCCTTCACGCTTGGCATCCGCGCCCCGCAGGCCCAGACCGCCGCCGCCGGCGCCGCCACGCCCGAGGTGAATGCCTGGGTCGTCATCAAGCCGGACGACACAGTCGTCATCCGCATCGCCCGCTCCGAGATGGGCCAGGGCACGCTGACTGGCCTCGCCCAGCTGGTCGCGGAGGAACTGGACTGCGACTGGGCCAAGGTCACCACCGAATACCCGACGCCGGGGCAGAACCTCGCCCGCAACCGGGTCTGGGGAGATTTCTCCACCGGTGGCAGCCGCGGCATCCGGGAATCCAACGAATACGTCCGCAAGGGCGGCGCCGCCGCGCGGATGATGCTGGTGCAGGCCGCGGCCAATGGCTGGGGCGTGCCGGTCGGCGAGTGCAAGGCGGCCGCCTCGGTCGTAACCCATGCCGGCTCCGGCCGGACCATGCGCTACGGCCAGCTGGCCGAGGCTGCGGCGAAGCTGACGCCGCCGACCGATATCCCGCTGCGCAACCCGGCGGAGTGGCACCTGGCCGGCAAGCCGGTGCCGCGACTGGATACCGTCGCCAAGACCAATGGCAGCCAGGTCTACGGCATCGACCTGACCATGCCGGGGATGCTGAATGCCTCGATCCGGGACTGCCCGGTCTTCGGCGGCAAGGTGAAGTCCTTCGATGCCGCCGCCGCCCTGGCGCGGCCGGGCGTGAGGAAAGTGGTGCAGGTCGGCGACAGCGCCCTCGCCGTGGTCGCCGAGACCTGGTGGCAGGCGAACTCCGCCCTCGATGCGCTCTCGATCGTCTGGGACGAGGGGCCGAACGCCGGTCAGTCCTCCGAGACCATCGCGGCAATGCTGACCGAAGGGCTGGGCGCTGCGGAAGCCTTCATCGGCAATAAGGCGGGCGATGCCAAGGCGGCGCTCGGCAAGGCGGCGAAGACGGTGGAGGCGGTCTACAACTTCCCCTTCCAGAACCACGCCACCATGGAGCCGATGAACGCCACGGCGATCTGGACCGCCACCAAATGCGAGGTCTGGTGCCCGACGCAGAACGGCGAGGCGTCGCTGGCCGCCTGCGCCGAGGCCGCCGGCCTTCGCCCGCAGCAATGCGAAGTCCATAAGGTGCATCTCGGCGGCGGCTTCGGCCGGCGCGGCTGGCAGGATTACGTCCGCCAGGCGGTCGCCATCGCCAAGGAGTTGCCGGGCACGCCGGTGAAGCTGGTGTGGTCGCGGGAGGAGGACATGCTCCACGGTCGCTACCACCCGATCACCGCCTGCAAGCTGACCGCCGGGCTGGATGCCGATGGCAACCTCGATGCGCTGCACATGCGCATCTCCGGCCAATCCATCATTGCCGGCATCGCACCGCAGATGCTGCAGGGCGGCGCCGATAGCCGGGTCTTCCAGGGCCTGGCCCAGGGCGGCGCAGAGGGTGCCTTCGGCTATGGCATCCCGAACCTGCTGATCGACCATGCCATGCGCAACACCCATGTGCCGCCGGGCTTCTGGCGCGGGGTGAACGTCAACCAGAATGCCGTCTACCTCGAGTGCTTCATCGACGAGGTGGCGCTGGCGGCTGGCAAGGACCCGCTGGAGTTCCGCCGCGCGATGCTGCGCGGGGCGCCGAAGCACCTCGCGGTGCTGAATGCCGTGGCGGAAAAGGGTGGCTGGGGCACCCCGGCGCCGGCCGGGCGGCACCGTGGCCTCGCGGCGATCATGGGTTATGGCAGCTATGTCGCGGCCTGCGCCGAGGTCTCGGTCGCGGCCGATGGCGAGGTGACGGTGCACCGCATCGTCGCCGCAACCGACCCGGGGCATGCGGTGAACCCGCAGCAGATCGCGGCGCAGATCGAGGGCAGCTTCGCCTATGGCCTGACCGCGGCCCTGCACGGCGAGATCACCATCAAGGGCGGCCGCGTCGAACAGGAGAATTTCGACACCTACCCGATCATGCGGCTATCCGAGATGCCGGCGGTGGAAAGCATCGTCATGCCCTCCGGCGGCTTCTGGGGCGGCGTGGGCGAACCGACCATTGCCGTGGCGGCGCCGGCGGTGCTGAACGCGGTTTTCGCGGCGACCGGCAAGCGGGTGCGATCGCTGCCGCTGAAGGCGGCGGATCTGAAGAAGTGAGGCAAGAAGGTTGGGGAGAAGGTATTCTCCCCAAACCCCTCATCCATCTTTCTTCTTCTGAGAAAAAGGAAGAAATGCGGGGTTTGAGGAGCGGATATTTTTTCCTCTCCAATCTTGCTTTGGCTTTCTTGATGATTTTGAGCGCGGCCAGTGCTTCACCCCCGGGCGCCTCCTCCTGCGCCGGCTGCCACGGTGGCGGCGGGATGCCCGTGCTCGCCGGCCAGCCAGCCGAAGCGGTGGCGGCGGCGATGCTGGCCTATCAGGCAGGCGAGCGGTCGCCGACCGTGATGGACCGCATCGCCCGCGGTTTCACCGAGGCGGAAATCCGGGCCATCGCCGCCTGGGTCGCGGCACCGCCATGAAGCGGCGGGCCCTGCTGGCCGCCTCGCTGCTGGCAGCCCCGGCGCTGGCCCAGGCAAGCCCGAAGCTGGTGGTCATCGGCGGCGGCTTCGGCGGAGCGACGGCGGCGCGGGCGCTGCACCGCGCCGGGCTGGCAGTGACGTTGGTGGAGCCTGTGGAAACCTACATCTCCTGCCCCTTCAGCAATGCCGTCATCGCTGGGCTGCGGGAGATGGACCAGCAGCGCTTCGGCTATGCCGGGCTGCGCCGCGATGGCATCGCGGTGGTGCACCAGGCGGCGGCGGCGGTGGATGGCGCGGCGCGGCGGGTGACGCTGGCCGATGGCACGATGCTGCCCTACGACCGGCTGGTCATGGCCCCGGGGATCGACCTGCGGTTCGACGCATTGCCCGGCTACGACCAGGCGGCGGCCGAGATCATGCCGCATGCCTGGAAAGCCGGTGCCCAGACCCTGCTGCTGCGCCGCCAGCTGGAGGCGATGGAGGATGGCGGGCTGGTGGTCATGGCGGTGCCCGCCAACCCCTTCCGCTGCCCGCCCGGCCCCTATGAACGCGCCAGCCTGATCGCGCATTACCTGAAGACGCGGAAGCCGCGCTCCAAGCTGATGGTGTTGGATGCGAAGGATGTCTTCTCCAAGCAGAAGCTGTTCGAGCAGGCCTGGGCGGCGCTCTATCCCGATCTGCTGGAATACGTGCCGCTGTCGATGGGCGGCAAGGTGACCGAGGTCGATGTCGCGGGGCACGTGCTGCGGACCGAATTCGGCGACCATGAGGCGGCGGTCGCCAATGTCATCCCGCCGCAGCGTGCCGGGCGTATCGCCGAGCTCGCCGGCGTCGCGGACCGCAGCGGCTGGTGCCCGGTCGATCCGGTGACCTTCGAATCACGGTTGCAGCCGGGCATCCACGTGATCGGCGATGCGATCATCGCCGGGGCCATGCCGAAATCAGCCTTTGCGGCCAATGCCCAGGCACGGGTCTGCGCCGAGGCGATGGTTGGGCTACTGCGGGGCGAGGCGCCGGCGGCACCGAAGCTCATCAATACCTGCTACAGCATCGTCGCCCCGGACTACGGGATCTCGGTTGCTGGCGTGTACCAGCCGGCCAATGGGCTACTGTCCGATGTGCCAGGCGCCGGCGGCACCAGCCCGCTGGACGCGCCGGCCAGTGTCCGCAGCGCCGAGGCGGGTTATGCCGAGGGTTGGTTCCGCACCGTCACGGCGGATGTGTTTGGCTAGGTGGCTCTGGGTCCTGCTCCTGCTGGCCGGCGGCGCCGCGGCGCAGGAGGACAGCCTTCCATCCCTCACCGGCGTGCCGGGAGATGCCGTGCGTGGCCGGGCCATCGTCGCCACCCGGCAGCGCGGGCTATGCCTGCTGTGCCATGCCGGTCCCTTCCCGGAGGAGCGCTTCCAGGGCGACCTGGCGCCGAGCCTGGCCGGGGCCGGGTCGCGGTTGAGCGAAGGCCAGTTGCGGCTGCGGCTGGTCGATGGCCAACGGTTGAACCCGGCGACCATCATGCCTTCCTATTACCGCAGCGAAGGCCTGCACCGGGTCGGCCCGGCCTGGCAGGGCCGGACCATACTCACCGCCGAGGAGATCGAGGATGTCGTCGCGTTTCTCCTCACCCTACGTGATTAGCCGGCGCTCGCTGACGGGCAGCCTGCTGGCTGTGGCGCTGGTGCGGCCCGTCGGGGCGGCGGAGCGGGAGAGCCTGGAGCAGGTGATCCGTGGCTTCACCGGCGGGGCGGTGCCACGCCAGGGCCGGGTGGCGCTCGATATTCCCTCATTGGTCGAGAACGGCAACACCGTGCCGGTCACCATCGCGGTCGAGAGCCCGATGAGCGAGGCGGAGCATGTCCGCGGCATCGCCCTCTTCAACGAGAAGAACCCGCAGCCGCATGTCATCACTGCCCGCTTCGGGCCGCGCTCCGGCCGCGCCAGGCTGGCGACGCGCATCCGGCTGGCCACGTCGCAGGCCCTGGTCGCGGTGGCGGAGATGAGCGACGGCACCTACTGGTCCGATAGCGCCGAGGTCATCGTGACCCTCGCCGCCTGCGTCGAGTTCTGAGCCATGGCCCGTACCCTGATCAACCTGCCGCGCAACCCGAAGCGCGGCGAGGTCATCGAAATCCGCACGCTGATCCAGCACGGGATGGAAACCGGCTATCGCCCCGGCCCGAA
The DNA here is from genome assembly GCF_979252845.1 of Belnapia sp. AC561. Taxonomy (NCBI): domain Bacteria; kingdom Pseudomonadati; phylum Pseudomonadota; class Alphaproteobacteria; order Acetobacterales; family Roseomonadaceae; genus Belnapia; species Belnapia sp. AC561. The sequence goes on along the minus strand of NZ_CEEDBP010000014.1, from coordinate 37,854 downwards.
TGGCGTGACGCAGCAGCGCGACATCATCCGCAGCTTCGTCTGCCTGTTCAACAACGAGGAAGTCTTCCGCGCCGAGCTGCACCAGGCGATCGCGGCGAATCCCTTCCTCGAATTCCCCATGCTGGTAACCGAAAGCGGCATCCTCGCCTTCACCTGGAGCGGCGACAACGGCTTCGAGCAGACCGAGACCCGTGCCCTGACGGTGACATGAGGCGCGCCGCGCCGGCGCTGCTGCTGGCGCCCCTGATTGCAATATCCGAGGCGGCGCAGCCGCAATCGAGCTTCGAGCTGATGGCGCCGGAGACCCAGGCCATGCAGCGGGACGATACTGCCAACCCCGGCATGCTCTGGGTGCAGGAAGGCGAGGCGCTGTGGCAGCAATCCGGCTGCGCTGGCTGCCATGGCGAGGCCGCAGCCAGCATGCGCGGCGTCGCCGCCCGCTACCCCGTGTACGATGCGGCGCGGGCCGGGCCGATCGATCTCGCCGGACGGATCAACCAGTGCCGGGTAGAACGCCAGGGCGCGCCGGCCCTGGCGCTGGAAGGTGAACCGCTGCTGGCGCTGACCAGCTTCGTCGCCCACCAGTCGCGCGGCTTGCCCATCGCCCCGTCCGAGGACGCGCGCCTGGTCCCGGCCCGGACGCAGGGGGAGGCGCTGTTCCGCGAACGCCGCGGCCAGCTCAACCTGAGTTGCGCGCAATGCCACGACGACAACGCCGGGCGGAAACTGGCCGGCAACCCCATTCCGCAGGGCCACCCGAACGGCTATCCGCTCTACCGCCTGGAATGGCAGGGCATGGGGTCGCTGCAACGGCGATTGCGGAATTGCATCGCCGGCGTGCGGTCCGAACCCTTCGCCTATGGCGCGCCGGAATATCTCGCCATCGAGACCTTCCTCATGTCCCGCGCTGCAGGCTTGCCGCTGGAAACGCCTGCCGTCCGGCCTTGACGCCACTTGCTGCAACGCGAAAGGATGCGGACGGGGCTCGGGAGATCGGAATGGGTTATCGCGTCGGCGTGGATATCGGCGGGTCCTTCACCGATTTTGCCATCCTCGACGACGGCACGGGCGAGGTGCGGACCCTGAAGGTCTTCTCCCGCCCCGATCAGCCGGGGGCGGAGGTGCTGGCCGGCCTCGCCGCCATCCAGGCCCGCTACGGCATCGCGCCCGAGCAGATCAGCTATTTCACCCATGGCACCACCGTCGGGGTGAATACCGTCATTCAGCGCAGCGGGTTGCGGCTGGCGCTGCTGACGACGCGCGGCTTCCGTGACGTGCTGGAATTGGCCCGGCTGCGGGCGCCGAACATGTATGATCTGCTCTCGAAGCGCCCGGCACCCCTCATCACCCGCGATCGGGTCTTCGAGGTCGATGGCCGGCTGCGCGCGGATGGCAGCGAGGAGGCGCCGCTGGAGGAAGCCAGCGTGCTCGCCGCCGGTGCTGCGGCGGTGGCGGCGGGGGCCGAGGGCGTGGTGATCGCGCTGCTGCATGCCTACCGCAACCCGGCGCAGGAACAGCGGGCGCGGGATATCCTTGCCAAGGCGCATCCCGGGCTGCCGGTCTTCTGCTCGGCCGAGGTCTGGCCCATCGTGCGGGAATACGAACGCACCATCACCGCCGTGATCGGCGGCTATGTGCAGCCGCGGGTGGCGCATTACCTCGGCGCCTTGCAGACCGCCCTGCGCGAAGCCGGCGTGGCCGGGGAGCCGCGGCTGACCAAGTCGAACGGCGGGGTGATGACCGCGGAGCAGGGCAAGCGCGACTGCGTGCAGATGATCCTCTCCGGCACCGCCTCCGGCGTCATCGGCGCCAGCTTCATCGCCGGGCTCTCGGGCGTGGCGGAATGCATGAGCCTCGATATCGGCGGCACCAGCGCCGATGTGGCGCTGATCCTCGACGGCCAGCCGCAATACGGCGTCGGCGAGCATATCGGCGAGTTCCAGGTGCATATCCCCTCGGTCTCGGTCAGCTCGATCGGCGAAGGCGGCGGCTCCATCGCCTGGGTCGATAGCTTCGGGGTCCTGCAGGTCGGGCCGGAGAGTGCCGGCTCCACCCCCGGCCCGGCCGGCTTCGGCCGCGGCGGCACCCGGCCGACCATCACCGATGCCTTCGCCGTCTGCGGCCTGATCGGCCAGGCGGAGCTCGGCTACAGCGCGGTGACGGTGGATGCGGGCAAGGCGCGGGCGGCGGTTGGCAGTCTCGCCGGAGCGCTGGGCCTGGGCGTGGAGGCGACGGCGGAGGCGATCATCCGCATCGCCGTCTCCGGCATGTATGGCAAGGTCAGCAGCATCACCACGCGCTTCGGCGCCGACCCGCGCAGCATGGCGCTGCTGGCCTTCGGCGGGGCCGGACCGATGCTGGGCTGCTTCCTGGCGCGGGAGCTGGGCATGGCCGAGGTGCTGGTGCCGCCGACCCCGGGCGTGCTGAGCGCGCTCGGAGGGCTGATCGCCGACCTGAAGTCTGATTTCCTGCAGACGCTGTATCTCCCGCTCGATTCGGCGGCGGTGCCGGCGATCCGGGAGGGCTTCACGGGGCTGCGCGCCCAGGCGCTGGCCTGGCTGCGGGAGGAGCAGGGCCATGCCGGTCCGGTGGAACTGACCTTCTCCGCCGACCTCCGCTACCGCGGCCAATCCTATGAGCTGGAGGCGATGCTGGAGGAAGCCGTGGCCATGTCCGGCGACGTGGATGCGCTCGCCGAGGCCTTCCACGCCGCCCATGCGCGGATCTACGGCCATGCCGACCGCCGCGCCCCGATCCAGCTCATCAGCCTGCGGCTGGTCGGTGCGGGGCCAACGCCGAAGCCGAGTTTGCCGAAGCTGGCCCGGGCCAGCGGCGCGCCGAAGCCCATGGCGACGCGGCCGGTCTGGCTCGACGGCGGCTGGCGCGACGTCGATTTCCACGACCGCCGCGCCCTGCTGGCGGGGCAGAGCTTTGCCGGCCCGGTGGTGGTGACGCAGGAGGATTGCACCACCTGCGTCCCGCCCGGCTGCACGGTACGGGTGGACGACTACGGCAGCCTGCGGATCGGGGCCTCGGCATGAGCATCGACCGCACGACCCTGCGCATCCTGGCCAATTACGCGGTGGCGGCGGCCGAGAGCATGGGATGGACCTTGCTGCGGACGGCCCATTCCACCTTCGTCAAGGAGACCGAGGACTTCACCTGCCAGTTGCTGACACCGGAGGGGGTGACCTTCGCCTCGCCCAAGGGCCTCGGCGCGAGCTGGTTCACCGGCCTCGACTACGGCCCGGTGATCCGCATGATCGACAGCTACGAGGATGGCGACATCTGCATCACCAGCGATCCGTACAGCGGCTTCGTGGCGACGCATGCGCCGGATACGCATATCTGGAAGCCGATCTTCCATGAAGGCACGCTGGTCTGCTTTGTCGGCTGCCACGTCCACAACACCGATGTCGGCGGCGCGGTGCCGGCCTCGCTCTCGCGCGGCCTGACCGAGGTGCATCAGGAAGGGCTCCGCATCCCGCCGATGAAGCTGCTGCGGCGCGGCGAATACAACCGCGACCTGCTGGCGATGATCGCCACCAATGTCCGGATGCCGGAACAGAACCACGGCGACCTCAACGCGCAGATCGCCGCGGTGAATACCGGGGAGCGCAAGCTGCGCGAGATGATCGCCCGCTTCGGGCTGGAGACGGTGCGGGCGGCGATGCCGGCGCTGCTGGATTATGCCGAGCACCAGGCGCGGCAGGTCATCTCCGGCATCCCTGATGGCGCGTATTTCTACGCCGACTATGCCGACGAGGATTCGCCCGGCGGCCGCCCCTGCCGGGTGGCCCTCACCCTGCGCGTCCATGGCGACAGCCTGGAGATGGATTTCACCGGCAGCGACCCGCAGGTCGCCGCCTCGCTCAACATGCCGACCGGCGGGCATGAGCGGCATGCGCTGGCCATGGTCGGGCTGACCCTGGTGCTGAGCACCCTAGAGCCGAACCTGCTGCTGAACTACGGGGTCTATCGGGCGGCCCGGGCCATCCTGCCGGAGGGCACGGTGATGAATGCGACGGCGCCGGCCGCGGTCGGTATGCGCAGCCTGATCTGCATGCTGACCCAGGTGGTGACCATCGGCGCCTTCGCCCATGCCCTGCCGGACAAGCTGCACGCCATTCCGGCGGCGGGGCCGAGCCTGGTGAACGTCAAGACCTCGGACCGCGCCGGGCGCAGCTACATGGCCTCGATCGGGCCGGTTGGCGGCGGCGGCGGCGGGGCCGCCGGGGCGGATGCGGATGACGGCGGCGGATCCTTCTCCGGCTTCATCCGCAATACCCCGATCGAGATCACCGAGGCCGAATTACCGATCCGCTTCCTGCGCTATGGCGTGGTGCCGGATACCGGCGGGCCGGGGCGGCATCGCGGCGGGCTGGCGGCGACGATGGAATTCCAGGTCTTTGCCCCCGGCACGGTGGTGACGGCCCGGAACCGGGACCGCAGCGTCTTCGCCTCGCCGGGGATCCTTGGCGGGCGGCCGGGCGCGCCTTCCCGCTTCACCCGGGTACCGCTGCGCGGGCCGGTGGAGGAGTTGGGCAATACCGATGTGGTGGCCTGCCAGCCGCAGGATATCATCCGTCTCGCCGGCTCGGGCGGCGGCGGCTATGGCCATCCGCATGGGCGGCCGGTGGAGCAGGTGCTGCACGACGTACGCTGCGGCGTGGTCGGCCGCGAGAGTGCCCGGCGCGACTATGGCGTGGCGATCACCCCGGCGCTGGCACTCGATGCGGCGGAGACCGCGCGGCTGCGCGACGCCCCGCAGAAGGTGGCCGGCTTCCTCAGCCTCTGCGAGGCGCGGCAGGACTTCGAGCGGGTCTGGACCCCGGCCCGCTATGCCACGCTGACCGCGGTACTGGCGCGGCTGCCGGTGCATTGGCGCCACTTCGTCAAGCTGCGGCTATTCGAGGTGATGGACGCGGAAGGCGACGTGGAGCAGGCCTTCGCCACCCTCGCCGAGGACTATCCCGAATTGCGCCCGGCATGAGCCTCGCCCCGCCATCCCGCTTCGACGCGCGCCGGGCGGCGACCATCGCCGCGCTGCTGGCGCCGGGGCTGGCCTTGCTCGGGCTGGTGCTGGTCTGGCCCTTCCTGGTGATGATGGGGCTTTCGGTGCGGGAACGCTTCCCCGGGCCCTTCGTCTTCACCCTGGCGAAATACGTCGAATTCCTCGGCGACGAATACCTGCTGAATATCGCTCTCCGCACCTTCACCCTGGCGCTGACGGTGACGGCGATCTCGGCGGTGGTGGCCTATCCGGTGGCCTGGTTCCTGGCACGGTCGCGGTCGCGCTGGAAGCACTTGGTCTTCCTTGGCACCATCTTTCCGCTGCTGGTCAGCATCGTCGTCCGTACCATGGGCTGGACCATATTGCTGGGCAGCGAGGGGCTGGTGAATGCGGTGCTGCTCCGGCTCGGCCTCGTCGACGAACCGCTGCGGCTGATGCAGGGCTTCTGGTCGGTGGTGCTGGGCATGGTGCATGTGCTGCTGCCCTTCATGGTGCTGTCCATCGCCACGGTGCTGGGGAGGATCGATGCCGGCTATGGCGAGGCGGCTGCAACCTTGGGCGCCACGCCGCTGCGCAGCTTCCTGACGGTGACCCTGCCGCTCTCGGTGCAGGGCATTGCTGCCGGTTCGGTCATCGTCTTCTGCCTGACCATCGGCGCCTTCATCACCCCGCTCTGGCTTGGGCGTGGGCATGTGACGATCATGGCCATCGCCATCCATGAGCAGATGGTGACCCTGGTGGACTGGCCGGGGGGTGCGGCTTCGGCCATGCTGCTCACCTTCAGCACGCTGGTGCTGCTGGCGGGATACGGGCTGCTGCTGCGACGCTGGGCGAGGCGATAGTGATGCGCACGGAAAGATTGCTCGGCCTGTATGTGGCGCTGGTGATGCTGTTCCTGGCGCTGCCCATCGCCATCGTCATCCCATCCGCCTTCAGCGACGGCTCGGCGCTGACTTTCCCGCCGCAGGGATTCTCGCTGAAGTGGTTCCGCGCCATCCTGGACCGGCCGGCGCTGCTTGCGGCCTGCTGGAACAGCGCCGCCATCGCGGTGATGGCGACCGCGGTGTCCCTGGTGGTCGGCACGCTATCCGCCTTCACCTTGCGACGCTACGACTTCCCCGGCCGGCAGGCGCTGATGCTGCTGTTCCTGACGCCGCTGGTCTTCCCCGCCATCGTGCTGGCGGCGGCGATCGCCATGGTGCTGGCGCCGCTCGGGCTGGTGCGGAATTTCTGGGGGCTGGTGCTGGCGCATATCATCGTCACCCTGCCCTATGTGGTGCGCACCGTCTCCGCGACGCTTGCCGAGATCGACCGGGCCTATGAGGAAGCGGCGCTGACGCTGGGTGCCAATCCCTGGATCAGCTTCCGCGACATCACCCTGCCGCTCTTGCGGCCCGGGCTGATCGCCGGGGCCACCTTCTCGCTCATCATCTCCTTCGATGAATTCACCATCTCCCTGTTCCTGGTGGGCAGCGGGATGATGACCCTGCCGATCGAGATGTATAATTACGCCGAGTATAGCCTCGACCCGACCCTGGCCGCCGTTTCGACGCTGCTGGTACTGGTGACCACGGTGGCGGTGCTGGCGGTCGAACGCACGGTCGGTCTGGGGAAGCAATTCGGATGAGCGGTGCCTTGGGAGTGACGCTCAACGGTGTCGCCAAGTGGTACGGCAAGGTACCGGCGGTGCAGGGCATCGACCTCGACGTGGCGCCGGGCGAGATGGTCAGCCTGCTGGGGCCGAGTGGCTGCGGCAAGACCACCACACTGCGGATGATCGCCGGGCTGGAAAAGCTGGATGCCGGGGAAATCCGCATCGGCGGCAGACGCGCCAATGAGGTACCGCCCTGGCGCCGCAACATCGGCATGGTCTTCCAAAATTACGCGCTGTTCCCACACAAGTCGGTCGCCGAAAATATCGGCTATGGGCTGATGATGCGTCGCGTGCCCCGGCCGGAGATTGCCGCCCGCATTGCCGGTGCCATGCGGCAGGTGCGGCTGGAAGGACTGGGGGACCGCTCACCGTCCCAGCTCTCGGGCGGCCAGCGGCAGCGCGTGGCGCTCGCCCGCGCCATCATCACCCGGCCGGACGTGCTGCTCTTCGATGAGCCGCTGGCCGCGCTCGACCGCAAACTGCGGGAGCAGATGCAGGTCGAGATCAAGCTGCTGCAACGCGAAGTCGGCATCACCACCATCTTCGTCACGCACGACCAGGATGAGGCGCTGACCCTATCCGACCGCATCGTGGTGATGGACCAGGGCCGCATCGTGCAGACCGGTACGCCGGACGAGATCTACGATCGGCCGGCCAACCACTTCGTCTCCGACTTCATCGGCATGATGAATGCGCTGCGCGGCACCGTGCTGGGCGGCGGGCCGGAAGGGCTGCGGGTGCGGCTGCTTGGCGGGCTGGAGGTCGATGTCCCCGGCGCCCCGGCCTCCGAGGTGGGCAGCGCCATCGAGCTGATGCTGCGGCCGGAGAAGGTGCTGGTGAATCCGGCTCCCGATGCAAGCATCGCCACCATCCGCGGCACGGTCGCGCATATCGTCTATATGGGCGCCATCACCTATCTGCATGTGGCGATCGGCGGTGGTGCCAATCTGGTGGCGATGCTGCCGAATGGCGCCGGGGCGATACCCGTCCCGCGGCAGGGCGAGGCCGTGATGCTCGGCTGGCACCCGGGGCAATTGGTTGGCTTCGCTGCGCCAAAAGGCGCTTGACGCCGGCGCACCGCGACCGGAACCTTCGCTCGGGCAAGCGGGAGACGGGCAATGACGGATGTGGCGGATATCCTGAGGAATTTCGCTGCGGGCACGCATCGCCGAGGCCTGCTGCAAGGGCTGGCGGCGATGGGCGCCGGTGGTGCCTCCTTCCTCCGCTTCGCCGAGGCGCTGGCCCAGGCGCCGGCCGCCGATGTCGCGCAGATCACCATCCTGTCCCAGCCCGGCGCGGTCCCGGACATCCTGAAGGACGTGACCCTGCCGCAGTTCCGCGGCACCAATCCGGCGACCGCGGTCCAGCTGGAAATCGCCACCAACGCGGCCGGCTATCCGCGCATGCTGACCCAGCGGGCGAACCCGGTGATCAGCGGCGGCATGTTCAACGACATCTTCGCCCAGCGCGGCCGCGCCGATGGCATGTTCACCAAATTCGACCCGGCCTTCGTACCGAATGCGAAGAAGCTGCCGGCCGGGATGGAGACGCCGGGCGGGCTCGGCATTCCCTTCCACCTCGCGCCCTTCGCCATCATGTACAACCCGGACCGGATGGCGGCACCGACCTCCTGGAACGACCTCTATGATCCGAAGCTGCGCGGCCGCGTCGCCATGTGGGATGCCTACTACGACGGCTACATCATGGCCGCCGTCGCCGCCGGCAAGCCGCCGAGCGTCGAGGAGGGCATCCGTGCCTGGCAGCCGCACAAGGCGAATATCGGCGCCTGGGTGAATTCGCCTGTCGTGGCCGAGGACCTCGTCTCCCGCGGGGAGATGTGGGCGGCGCCGCACTGGGGCTCCTTCATGGGTCAGGCGCGGGCGCGGGGCAACAAGCTGGCCTTCGTGGTGCCGAAGGAAGGCGGCGTGCAATGGACCGGGCATATGCAGTCCTGCGTCGGCTTCTCGCCCAAGGCGACGGAGTTGACCCAGCGCTACCTCGACACCTGGCTCTCGGACGAATGCCAGCTCGCCTGGATCACCCGCGGCTTCTTCTCCCCGGCCAGCACGACGGTCCAGATTCCCGAGGCGCTGAAGGCCGATTCGGTCGTCATGAGCGCAGAGGAGGCGCAGCGCCGGCTGATCCGCCCGGATTTCGAGAAGATCGGCCCCGACATGCCGCGGCTGACCACCATGATCGTGCGCACCCTGAAGGGCTGAGGGGATGGGCGCGCGCATCCTCATCTGGGGCGCCGGGGCGATCGGCGGCACGGTCGGCGCTTTCCTCGGCGCCGCCGGGCATGACATCACCGTCGTCGATACCGATGCGGCCCATGTCGCGGCGATCCGCGCGGAGGGGTTGAAGATCAGCGGCCCGATCGCGACCTTGGCGGTCCGGGCCCCGGCTTTCCTGCCGGGTGAGCTGAGCGGCAGCTGGGACCACATCTTCCTTTGCGTGAAGTCGCAATTCACCCGTGAAGCGTCTCGCGCGCTGCTGCCGCATCTGGCGGAGGATGGCTACGTCCTGTCGCTGCAGAACGGGCTCTGCGAGGGCATGATCGCCGATGTCGTCGGCGCCTCGCGCGTCGTTGGCGCCTTCATCAATTTCGGCGCGGACTGGATCGCGCCGGGGCAGGTGCTCTTCGCCAATCACGGCGCCGTCGTGCTGGGGGAGATGGATGGCCGGATCACCGATCGGCTGCGCGCCCTGCATGGCTTGATGCTCGAATTCGCCCCGCACGCGATCATGACGGAGGAGATCGCCGGCTATCTCTGGGGCAAGCTCGGCTATGCCTGCTTCCTGTTTGCCCAGGCCCTGGGCGATCTCGGCATCGCCGATTGCCTGGAACGGCCCGAGCTGCTGCCGTTGTGGCGGGCGCTGGGCGCCGAGGTCAATGCCGTCGCGGCCGCAATCGGCATCACGCCGCGCGGCTTCAACGGCTACGACCCCGCCGCCTTCGCCCCGGGCGCCCCAGCGGAGGCCGCGGCCGCATCCGTGGCGGCGATGGTCGCCTTCAACCGCCCGAATGCGAAGACGCATTCCGGAATCTGGCGGGACATCGCGGTGCGCAAGCGCGGCACCGAGGTGGATGCGCAGATCGCACCGATCGCCGAGATCGGCGCGGCGCATGGCGTGGACTGTCCGACGGTGCGGCGCCTGGTGGACCTGATCCACGCGATTGAGCGGGGACGGCTGGCGCAATCCGATGCCAATCTGCTGACCCTGATGGGCCGGTAGCGGAAACCCGTCAGCCGCCTTGGGCCTGGTCCCCTCGGGCCTGGCCGATCAGTGCGAGGCCTTCCGCGACGGAGACGAATTCGCCACCCCCTGCAACCTTGGTGGCGCCGAAGCGGTCTTCGAAAATTCGGCGCACTGCGGGCACGAGCGAGGTGCCGCCGGTCAGGAAGACCCGGTCGATTCCCTCCGGCGGCAAGCTCGCCTCGGTCAGGGCCTCGTCCACGGCATGGCCCAGCTTCGCCAGATCCGGCGCGATCCAGGCCTCGAAATCGGCCCGGTCGATCTCGGCCTCGACCGTGAAACCCTCATGCCGGAATTGCAGCATGGCCTTGGGCGCGCGGGACAGCGCCGCCTTCACGCCGGAGACGGCACGGTACAGGGAATAGCCCGCCTCTTCCTCGATCAGGCTGATCAAGTGGTGCAGCCGGTCCGGGTGGTCCGCGGTCCGTGCAACCTCCGCGATATCGCGCAGGATCTTCGGGGCCCGCATCAGCGAGAGGCGGTGCCAGCGGGCAAATCCGGTGTACCAGGCCGGCGGGATCGGCAGCGGCTTGCCCATGACCTTATAGTTGTCGTTCTTGCCAAGCAGTGGCGAGACCACGCGATCGATGATGCGGTAGTCGAAGTTGTCGCCCGCGATGCCGATGCCGGAATGCCCGAGCGCCGTCACCCGGTGCGTCGCGCCGGGTTCGAAGCGTAGCACCGAGAAGTCGCTGGTGCCGCCGCCGAAATCGCCGACCAGGACCGTCGTGGCGCCCTTCAGCGTGCTGGCGAAGCGGTAGCCCGCAGCTTCCGGCTCCAGCGCAAAGCCGATATCCGGCCAGCCGGCCTGGGCATAGGCGGCGCGCAGCCGGCCCTCCGCCAGCGCATCATCAGGGAAGTCGCCGGCGAAGCGCACCGGCCGGCCAGCGATGAGCCTGGCGCCGGCCAGTGTCGGGCCGCTTTCGCCGAACAGGTCGCGCAGCAGCAGGGCGATCAGCGCATCAAGGGTGAAGGCGCGACCGAAGATGCGGGTCTCGCCGAAGCTGCGCTGCGCCAGATAGGATTTCATCGACATGATCAGCCGGCTGGCCAGCGGATCCTCGAGATAGGCATCGATGGCAAGCGGCCCGGCTGCATGCCGGAAGGCACCACGCTCCGCCGCCGAGAAACACAGCACGGAGCGGAAGACATCCATCTCCGCCTGGCCGACGGCGAATCGAGCCGTGGCGACGCTGCCATCGGGCTGCAGGACGGCGACGACGCTGTTGGTGGTGCCGAAATCGACACCGATGACCGTTGCCATGGACAGGACCCGTACCGCAAAGGGGCGGCGGGTTAGACCCGAACCCGGCCTCCGGGACAAGGGGGCCGGGTGGAATGGCGCCATGAGTCGTGGCAACCCAGGCTTGGGGATAATCGTTAAGTTCTTGATTTGTTCCTTTTGCTGAGCCACTGTCGCCCCATGTCGCAGCCTGCTTCCTTCGCACGACCTTTTCCGCTGGCGCGGCAACCCTGGCCCATGCGGTAGGGGCAGGGCTCGCTCATGGCGCAACCTGCAGGAAGCCGGCCGGGTCTCGACCAGCCGGCATTGATTGCCGCATTGCGGGCCCGTGTATCGCGCCTGGAAGGCGGCGGGCGTCTCGCGCATGGCATGGCCACGATTCCGATCTGCGACGGCATGGGCCTGCCCGGTGATGGCCTTGCCCGCGCGACCCTGCATGAGATCTTGGCGACGGAGCCCGGCTGCGGGGCTGCCTTCGCCGCCGTAATCCTGGCCCGCAGCGGCGGCACCGTCGTCTGGATCGCTGGCAGTTCGGATGGGTTGGCCGCTTGGCCACCTGGCCTTGCCCGCTTCGGCCTGCTGCCGGCGAATCTGATCCTGGTCCGCGCCGATGGATGGTCCGATGCGCTCTGGGCCATGGAGGAGACGCTGCGGTGCCCTGCGGTTTCCGGTGCCGTGCTGGCATCGGACTGGCAAGCGGACCCGGCTGTGGCCGCGCTGGATCTGACGGCCAGCCGCCGCCTGCAACTCGCGGCAGAAGCCGGCGGCGGCATAGGGCTGCTACTGCGGCCCGCCATCCTGAATCCTCCCCCCAGTGCCGCTGCCAGCCGCTGGCGGATCGCGCCCCTGAATACCACGGGTCCCGGCCATGGCCTGGGTGAGCCGTGCTGGCAGTTGGAACTGCTGCGCCTGCGTGGCGGCAAGCCGGGTGGCCCCTGGGCGGTGACTTGGCAGGCCGGGCAGATCGTGTGGACTACGGCAGTACGGATCGCATTATGAGCCTCGAAGCCCGCCGCTTCCTGGCATTGCATCTGCCGGATTTTGCGACCGACCGGATGCACCGTGCCGAATCGGATCTGCGTTTCGACGAACCGCTCGTTATCTGGGTCAAGGAAGGACCGCGCCGAATCGTCGTGGCGGTGAATGCCGCCGCGGCAGAGGCCGGCCTGCGGCCCGGCCAAGCCCTTGCCGATGTCCAGGCCATCGCCCTGTCGCTCAGCTTGCGTCCCGCTGATTTTGCCGGCGATGCCCGCATGCTGCACCGTCTTGCACTCTGGGCGCGGCGCTTCACGCCGTTGGCAGCGGTAGATCCACCGGATGGCCTGCTGCTCGACATCACCGGCTGCGCCCATCTGCTGGGTGGAGAAGCCGGGCTGATGCAGGATGCCCTGGCGCGGCTGCGGCGCGCCGGCTTCGCCGTGCGTGGTGCGGTGGCGGGTGCCGCGGCCACGGCGGGGGCCCTGGCCCGTGCCAGAAGCGATGCACCGATCGTGGTGAACGGGGCCGAAGCGGTGAACGTGGGGTCGCTGCCGCTGGGCCTCGCCTTGCGGCTGGACGCAGACTTGGCACTGGCCCTCGCGCGGCTCGGCATGCGCAGGGTGGGAGACCTGCAGGCCTTGTCCCGCGCATCGCTCGCCCGCCGCTTCGGGGTTGAGCTGCTGCACCGGCTGGATGCCGTAACGGGCCAGCGGCGCGAGGCCATGCATCCCATCCAGCCTCTTCCTGAACTTGCCGTCACACAGGATCTGGCAGAGCCGATCGTCACCCGGGCCGGCATCGAGGCCATGCTCGACCGGCTGCTGGAGGCTTTGGGCGATAAGCTGCGCGAGGCAGGGCGTGGGGCCCGGCAGGTAACGCTGCTGGCTTGGCGCATGGATGGCGAGGTGCAGGAGGTTGCCGTCCGCGCCGGCCAGCCGACCCGTACCGCGGCGCATCTCCGGTATCTGTTCCGTGACCGGCTGGAAGGCCTGGAGCCGGGCCTTGGCTTCGAGCGCATGGCCTTGGAGGCACGCGCGACCGATCCCATGGCCGCGGGCCTGCAGACAGTCCTCGCCGTCGGTGGTCGGCAGGATGACGGCGTCGGCTTGGCCTTGGCCCAGTTGTTGGACCGCATCCGCCAAAGAACGCGGGTGCATCGCGCGGCACCCCGAGCCAGTCATTGGCCGGAGAGCATGGTAGCCCGGCTCGACCCTTATGACGCCGTGCCTACCATGCCGATGGATTGGGCCGTGCCGGATGCACCGGTCCTGCTGCTGCGGCGGCCGCATCCGCTCGACGTGGTGGCCTTGTTGCCGGATGGCCCGCCCTCGCTGCTGCGCTGGCACGGTGCCGCGCACCGCGTGCTGCGTGCCGCAGGGCCTCAACGCCTGGAGCCCGCATGGTGGCACGGGCCCAGACTACCGCCCGGCCGCGACTATCATCGGGTGGAGCTTGCCTCCGGCATACGCCTTTGGGTCTATCGGGCGGGGCCGGATGCGTCTGACCTTTGGCTACTGCACGGGCATCTTCCGTGATCGGCTACGCGGAACTGGCTGCGCGCTCTAACTTCTCCTTTCTCGACGGTGCCTCGCATCCGCATGAATTGGTGGAAACGGCGAAGGCTTTGGGTCTGGCAGGAATTGGATTCTGCGATACGAATTCCCTGGCCGGCGTGGTGCGCGGCCATGCCGCAGCGAAGTCGGCGGGGCTGCCGTTCCGTGTCGGCTGCCGGCTGATCCTGGAAGATGGCAGCCAATGGCTGGTCTGGCCGACCGACCGTGCCAGCTATGGCCAATTGACGGTCCTTCTCTCGGATGGCCGGATGACAGCGCCCAAGGGGGAATGCCGGATCAGCCGTTCGGCCATGCTTGCGGCTGCCGATGATTGGGTGCTGGCCGTTATCCCGCCTGCCGACCTCGCGCAGGGCTTTGCTGAAAGCCTGCGTGCCGATGCCGCCGCCTTGCAGGACCGGTTGGCCCTGCCCTTGCTGCTGGCGGCATCCTGCGCCTTGCGTGGCAATGATCAGGCGCGCCTCGATGATCTGGCATCCCTGGGGCCCGAGCTGCTCGCCATCGGCGACGTGCGCTATCACAATCCGTCACGCCGTCGCCTGGCCGATGTGCTGACCGCCATCCGCCTGCGCATCACGGTGGATGCTCTGGGCCATGCTGCGGAACCGAATGCGGAACGCACCCTGAAGCCGCCGGCCGCGGTCGCGCGCCTCTTCGCCCGCCACCCGGCCGCATTGGCGAATACCCTGCAGGTGCTGGAGGCAACGGCCGGTTTTTCGCTGGACCAGCTTCGCTACGAATACCCCGATGAAATCCTGGAAGAAGGCCGCAGCGCCCAGCAGACGCTGGAAGCGCGGGTCTTCGCCGCATTCGAGACGCGCTGGCCCAAGGGCGTGCCCCAGGCCATCCGTGACCGCATCACCCACGAACTGAGGCTGATCGAGCAGCTCGACTATGCGCCTTACTTCCTGACCGTGCATGAGATTGTGCGCTTCGCCCAGGCGCAGCAGCCGCCGATCCTGTGCCAAGGCCGCGGCTCTGCCGCCAATTCCGCAGTGTGCTATGCGCTGGGTGTCACCGCCGTGGATCCGGCGCAGCATGACCTGTTGTTCGAACGCTTCATCTCCCTCAGCCGCCAGGAACCGCCCGATATCGACATCGATTTCGAGCATGAGCGGCGCGAGGAAGTCATCCAGCATCTCTATCGACGTTATGGGCGTGATCGCGCTGCGCTCTGCGCCACCATCATCCGCTATCGCGCGCGCAGCGCGATCCGCGAAGTGGGTCGCGCCATGGGCCTCACCGCCGATATCACGGCGCGGCTGGCCAAGGCCAGTTGGGGGCCGGGGCGGGAGCTGGGCTTCGCGGAGCTGGCGGCCGGGGAGGGGCTCGATCTCGCCGACTTCCGCCTGCATCTGGCCATGGAGCTCGCGGAGGAACTGACCGACTTCCCGCGGCATGTCGCAACCCATGTCGGTGGCTTCGTCATCACCCGTGGCCCGCTGATCGAGCTTGCGGTGGTGACCAATGCCGCCATGGCGGATCGCACGACCCTTGAATGGGACAAGGACGATATCGAAGCGCTGGGCATCCTCAAGGTGGATGTCCTGGGCCTCGGGATGCTGTCCTGCCTGCGCCGCAGCTTCGACCTGCTGCGGCAGCATGCCGGCCTCAGTCTCGACCTGGCCTTGCTGCCGAAGGAATGCCCCGAAACCTACACCATGCTGTGCCGGGCGGATTCGGTCGGCGTCTTCCAGGTGGAAAGCCGGGCGCAGATGAACATGCTGCCGCGCCTGCAGCCGAAGCAATTCTATGACCTGGTGATCGAAGTGGCGATCGTCCGGCCCGGGCCGATCGCCGGGGACATGGTGCATCCCTTCCTGCGGCGCAAATCCGGACAGGAGCAGGAGCACTATCCCTCACCTTGGCCCCATGAAGGCCCGCCCGACGAATTGTATCAGGTGCTGCATAAGACCTTGGGCATACCGCTGTTCCAGGAACAGGCGATGCGCATCGCCATCGTCGCGGCACGCTTCACGCCCGATGAAGCCGATCAGCTGCGCCGGGCGATGGCCACCTTCAAGGCGCAGGGCCAGGTTGAGAAATACCGCGAGAAGCTGGTCTCCGGCATGGTGCGGCGCGGCTATGAGCGAGGCTTTGCCGACCGCGTCTTCGCGCAGATCGAAGGTTTCGGCAGCTATGGCTTTCCGGAAAGCCATGCGGCCAGCTTCGCGCATCTCGTCTATGCCTCCTCCTGGCTGAAATGCCACCATCCCGCGGTCTTCGCCTGTGCCTTGCTGAACAGTCAGCCGATGGGCTTTTATGCGCCTGCCCAGCTCGTGCGCGATGCGCGGGACCATGGTGTTGCGATCCATCCCATCGATATCAACGCCAGCGTCTGGGACTGCACGCTCGAAGCCCATCGGGACAGCAGCGGCGGCCTGGCATTGCGGCTGGGCTTGCGCATGGTGGTGGGACTGGCGAGGGAGGCCGCGACAGCCCTTCTCGATGTACGCCAGGCGCGCAACGGGGCGCCCTTTGCCTCGGTCGAGGAACTCGCCTGGCGTACCGGGATCGGCCGTCGCGGGTTGGATGCCCTGGCCGCCGCCGATTGCTTCGCGGGCCTTGGAACCAGCCGGCGCCATGCAAGCTGGGAGGCAAGCGGCGTGGTGGACGGACCGCATGCATTGCCGCTCTTCGCCGCCGCGGCCGATCCCTTGGCGCGCGAAGGCTCCCTGATGCCTGAAGCACCGTTGGCGCTGCCGCCCCTGACCGAGGGCGAGATGGTCGTGGAGGATTACCGGACGACCGGCCTCACCTTGCGGCAGCATCCCCTGGCCCTGTTGCGGCCACAGCTCTCGGCGTTGCGGCACGCGGATACGCGCCAATTGCAGGAGGTGCCAGCGGGGACATCGCTCTGCCTGCCGGGACTGGTGCTCATGCGCCAACGCCCTGGTTCGGCCAATGGCGTGGTGTTCCTGACGGTCGAGGATGAGCACGGCACCGGGAATCTCATCGTCTATCCTGATGTCGGGCTCCGCTATCGCGCCGCCTTGATCGCCGGCCGGCTGCTGCTGGCGGAAGGCCAGGTGGAACGCGTGACGGAGCACACCAGGGTCCCGATCACGCATCTCATCGTCCGCAGGCTGGTCGACCGATCGGACCTGCTGGATGGCCTGCTGCAACCGGGTATTGCCACCGGAGACACGGACTGGGCCGAACGGAACCTGGGCCGTTCCGATGAGGTAAGGCGCCCGGAGCCCGAGCGGCGTAAGCCGAAGGCGCGGCTGCCGGGAAGCCGGGACTTCCGTTAGGCTGTCGCAACCCTGGACGTCGGGCAGCCGCTCCCATTACGCTTCCCCTCAATCAACGGCCGCTGCTGATGGGCCGAAAAAGCTCAGGGAGAGACGTCATGGCATTCCCGCTTTCACGGCGGCGCCTCATGGCGGCCGGCGCTGCAGTCGCAGGCAGCAGCGCCTGCGGCACCCCGGCCAGCGCGCAGGCTCCCTGGCCGAACCGCCCCGTGCGGCTGGTGGTCGGCTTCACCGCCGGCAGCTCCACGGACGTGACGGCACGCATCTTCGCGCAACGCTTCAGCGAAGCCTGGGCGCAACCGGTCGTGGTAGAAAACATCGCCGGCAATGGCGGCGCCATCGGCCTCGACCGCGTCGCCAAATCCGCCCCCGATGGCTACACGCTGATCTGGGCGGCCAATGGCGCCTTGACCGTCCTGCCCAGCCTGCAGACCCTGCCCTTCGACCCGTTGAAGGACCTGGTCTCGATCGGCCTGACCCTGTCGATGCCCTCGCTCATCCTGGTCAATCCCGGGCAGCCCTGGCGAAGCATCCCGGCTCTCGTGGCCCATGCGAAGGCCAATCCGGGCAAGCTCTCCTACGGTACGCCCGGCGTGGGCACGCCGCAGCACATCACCGCGGAGATGCTGTGCCACCAGGCCGGCATCCGCATGGAGCATATCCCCTATCGTGGCGCCAACCTGGCGGATGTCCTCGGTGGTGCCGTGCCGGTCGGGATCCAGAATAGCGGGGCGGCGATGCCGCTGGTCCGCGATGGCCAGCTCCGCTGCCTCGGCGTCACTTCCCTGACCCGTTCACCCAATGCCCCGGATCTGCCGACGGTTGCCGAACAGGGCTTCCCCGGCTTCGAGGCCATTTCCTGGTTCGGCCTCATGGCCCCGGTGGGGACGCCTGCCGCCATCACCCGGAAGGTGCATGACGCTGCCATGCGCGTGCTGGACGACGTGGAGATGCAGGCGAAATTCGCCAGCCTCGGCTTGGACGTGGCCGGCAGCTCGCCCGATGCGATGCGCGCGACGATCGCCGCCGATATCCCCAAATGGGCGAAGGTGATCGCCGAGGCGGGACTGTCCCCCACGCGGTAAGCCACCGGCCCCGGCATGGGTTGCGCAATGGCCCAGGCCATGGGTTCATCCTGCAACGGGTCGGGGGAAACGAACCATATGCAGAGCTATGACTTCATCGTCGTCGGTGCGGGATCCGCCGGGGCCGTGCTGGCCAACCGGCTATCGGCCGATGCGCGCCACAAGGTCCTGCTGCTGGAGGCAGGGCCTGCCAGCCATCCCTGGTCCCCCATCCCCATCGGCTTCGCCAAGCTGATCACCAACCCCGCCGCCAATTGGCTCTACAACGCCGAACCGGAACCCAGCACCAAGGGGCGCCGCATCCCGGTGCCGCGCGGCCGCATGCTCGGCGGCTCCAGCGCGATCAACGGCCTCGCCTTCGTGCGGGGCCAGAAGCAGGACTTCGACACCTGGGCCCAATTGGGCAACCAGGGCTGGAGCTACGAGGACGTGCTGCCCTTCTTCAAGCGGATGGAATCCTACGAGGGCCACGGCGACGACACCTTCCGTGGCCGTGCGGGCCCGCTGCGCGTCACCAATCCGGAACCGCGCGACCCGCTGATGGCCGCCCTGATCAAGGCCGCGGGCGAGGTCGGGATCGCCCATAACCCGGACTACAACGGTGCCACCCAGGATGGCATCGCCATGAGCCAGGCGACCATCGCCGCCCGCCGCCGGATGAGCACCGCCCGCTGCTACCTGGACCCGATCCGCGGCCGGGCGAACCTGCGGATCGAGACCGGGGCGCTGACCGAAGGCCTGCTGCTGGACGGCAAGCGCTGCATCGGCGTGCGCTACTGCGTGGCCGGCGTCCTGCACGAGGCGCGAGCGGGCCGGGAGGTGGTGATCAGCGCCGGGTCGATCAACTCGCCCCAATTGCTGGAGCTTTCCGGCATCGGCCAGCCCGAGCGGCTGCGGGACCTTGGGATCGAAGTCCAGCATGCCCTGCCCGGGGTCGGCGAGAACCTGCGCGACCATTATGCGCCGCGGACCCGCTGGGCGATCGGCACCAAGGGCCTCACCTACAACGATACCGGCCGGGGACTGGGCCTGGTGCGTCAGGCAATGGATTATGCCGTGTTCGGCAAGGGCCTGCTGAACATGGTGGCGGCACCGCTGCGCGCCTTCGTCCGCTCGCGTGAGGGGCTGGAGGCTCCGGACCTGCTGCTCGGCTGGGTGCCGATGCTGACGGAGCCGGGGCCGAAGGGGCCGAAGATCTCCAGCCAGTCCGGCATGACCTGCTACGCGCATCCGATGCGGCCGGAAAGCAAGGGCCATATCCATATCGCGGCGGCGGACCCGCGCCGGCCGCCGGCCATCAATTTCAACTTCCTGTCCTCGCCCGTCGATGCCGAGCTGACGGTGACGGCCATACGGATCGCGCGTGCGGTGATGAACGCGCCCTCGCTCACGCCGCTACGGATCTCGGAGCTTGCGCCGGGCGAGACGCAGACCCGTGACGATGAGATCCTCGACTGGGTGAAAGGCTCCGCCGAGACGACCTACCACCCGGTCGGCACCTGCAAGATGGGCACGGATGCGATGGCGGTGGTGGATGCCCGGTTGCAGGTGCATGGCATCGCCGGGCTGCGGGTGGCCGATGCCTCGATCATGCCGACCCTGACCTCGGGCAATACCAATGCCCCGGCGATCATGATCGGGGAGAAGGCGGCCGACATGATCCTGGCCGCCGCTTGAAGGCAAAAAGGCCCGGCTGCTTCGGCAGCCGGGCCAGCCGGCCTCAGCCGTCGATCACCGCCAGGACTCGCGGCGGCGACATCGGCAGCGCGTAGAACCGCTTGCCGAGCGCATTGGCGACCGCATTGGCAACGGCGGCCAGCGGCGGCACCAGCGGCACCTCGCCGACGCCGCGCACGCCCTGCGGGTGCTTGGGGTTCGGGATCTCGATCATCACCGTGTCGAGCATCGGCAGGTCGGAGCAGACCGGCATCCGGTAGTCGAGGAAGCCGGCATTATCCACCTTGCCGTTCTTGTCGTAGATGTATTCCTCGCTGAGGGCCCAGCCGATGCCCTGGGCGGCGCCGCCCTGCATCTGGCCTTCGACATAGCTCGGATGGACCGCACGGCCGACATCCTGGAACGAGGTGTAGCGCAGCACCCGGACGATCCCGAGGTCCGCATCCACTTCCACGTCGCAGATATGGGTGGCGAAGCCGCCCTCGGCGCCCGTGGTATTGAGCTGCACGCCGGCACCGATCGGGCCGCCCGTCTCGCTGGCGCGGGCGGCGATCTGCGCCAGGGTCATGCCCGGAAACTTGCCGGCATTGTCGCCGGCGGGACGGGCCTCGCCATCCTCCCAGGTGACGGCTTCCGGGTCGATCTTCCAGATCTTCGCGGCGCGTTCCTTGAGGGTGGTGATGACCTTCTCGGCGGATTGCGTGACCACCATGGCGGAGGCAAACAGCACGCGGCTGCCGCCGGTGAGGTTGCTGTACCCGATGGTCGCGGTATCGCCGATCAGCACGGAGACCCGGTTGTAGTCGATGCCGAGCAGTTCCGCAGTGATATTGGCGATGGAGGCGCGCGAGCCGCCGATATCCGGGTGGCCCGTGGTCACCACCACGTTGCCGTCCTCGGTGATGTTCACCTGGGCGCTGCTCTCGCCGCCGGCGTTGAACCAGAAGCCGCTGGCCACGCCACGGCCCTGGAGCTTGCCGAGCGGCGCCTTGTAGTGGTCATGCGCCTTCGCCGCCTCGAGGGTCTCGACGAAGCCGATGCGCGGGAAGACCGGGCCATGCGCGGCCTTGGTCCCCTGCTTCGCGGCATTCTTCAGCCGCAGCTCCAGCGGATCGATCTTCAGCGCCTCGGCGAGCTCGTCCATGACGCATTCGACCGCATAGGCACCGATCGGCGCGCCCGGGGCGCGATAGGCGGCGACCTTGGAGCGGTTGGAGACGACATCGAAGCCCAGCGAATGGACATTCGGGATGTCATAGGGGGCGAAGGCGCAACCGGCCGCGCCGCGGATCGGTGAGCCGGGCAGGGCACCCGCCTGAAGATAGAAGGTGCCCTGGCCGGCCACGATCTTGCCGTCCTTGGTCGCGCCGATCTTGACGGTGCTCTTCGAGCCCGAGGTCGGGCCGGAGGCGCGGAAGACCTCCTCCCGGCTCATCGTCATCTTCACCGGGCGGCCGGACTTCTTCGCCAGCAGCAACGCCACCGGCTCCAGGTAGATGATGGTCTTGCCGCCGAAGCCGCCGCCGATCTCCGCCGGGATGGCGCGGATGTCGCTCTGCGGGATGCCCGTCAGCAGCGAGGTCATGGCACGTACCATGAACTGCCCCTGGGAGGAGCTGAAGATCGTCGCCTTGCCATCGCCCGAGACGCTGACCAGGCAGGCATGCGGCTCGATATAGCCCTGGTGGACCGGCTCGGTGCTGAAGCTGCGCTCGATGACCACGTCGGCCCCGGCGAAGCCGGCATCGACGTCGCCGAGCTTGTGCTCGAGCTTGCCGGCGATGTTGGAGGGCTTGCCCTCGAACTGGATGAAGTCGTGCAGGATCGGCGCATCCGGCTTCATCGCGTCATCGATGTCGATGACATGCGGCAGCACCTCGTAGTCCACCACGATCAGCTTGCAGGCCTCCGCGGCGATCTCCTCGGAGGTCGCGGCGACGGCGGCGACGGGGTGGCCATGGAACAGTGCTTTCTCCCGCGCCATGACGTTGCGGCACATCCAGCGCATGTCCTGGATGCCGAGCATCACCGACTTGTCGAGCGGGAAATCCACGACGTCCTTGGCGGTCACCACCGCCTTCACCCCCGGCAGCGCCTCCGCCTTGGAGGTATCGATGGACTTGATCCGGGCATGGGCATGCGGGCTGCGCAGCACCTTGCCCCAGATCAGCCCGGGCATGGTCGTATCGGCGGAATAGGCGGCGCGGCCGGTGACCTTGTCGGCACCATCCGGCCGGATGGTGCGCTGGCCGATCCATTTGTTGCTGATGACGTTCACAGCGCGGCCTCCCTCATGTCGGCGGCGGTTTCCATCACCGCCCGGACGATCTTGTCGTAGCCCGTGCAGCGGCACAGGTTGCCGGCCAGCCAGAAGCGGACCTCGGTCTCGCTCGGGTCGGGGTTCCGCTCCAGCAGCGCCTTGGCCGCCATCAGCACGCCCGGCGTGCAGATGCCGCACTGCAGGGCCGCCATCTCGAGGAATTTCTGCTGCAGCGGATGCAGCGCCTCGCCGGTCGCCATGCCCTCGATGGTGGCCATCTCGTGGCCCTCGGCCTCGACCGCCAGCATCAGGCAGGCACAGACCAGGCGGCCATCCAGCAGGACGCTGCAGGCGCCGCAATCGCCGGAGCCGCAGCCTTCCTTGCTGCCGGTCAGCCCGAGCGGGCCGCGCAGGACATCGAGCATGCTCTGATGGGGTTCGCAGAGGAACTCCATCGGCTCCCCGTTGATGGTGGTCGTGACGTGTTGCTTGGCCATGGGTTCAGCCCCCCTTCGCGCGTTCGGCGGCGATCGCCACGGTGCGCTTCAGCAGCACGCCGGCAACCTTGGTGCGGTAGACGATGGTGCCGCGCTTGTCGTCGATCGGCTTGCAGGCGGCGCGGCAGGCCGCGGCGGCGGCTTCCACCGCGGCGTCGTCCAGCGTGCTGCCGATCAAGGCCTTGGCGGCATCGGCCACCAGCAGCACCGTCGGCGCCACGGCGCCGAGGCCGACGCGGGCGGCGGTCACGGTGCCGCCGTTCATCGTCAGGCTGACGCCGACGCCGACCACGGCGATATCCATCTCGGTCCGCGGGATCATCCGCAGATAGGCATCGGAGGAGCCCGCCGGACGCGGCGGCAGGGTGAAGCTGACGAGGATCTCGCCCGGCTTCAGGTTGGTGCGGCCGGGGCCGGCCGGCACCGCTTCCACCGGCATCTCGCGCTGCCCATCCGGGCCCTGCACGGTGACGACGGCGCCGGCCGCGATCATCGCCGGCACGCTGTCGCCGGCGGGGGAGCCGTTGCAGAGGTTGCCGCCGGGCGAGGCGCGGCCCTGCACCTGGGTGGAGCCGATGAGGTTCACCGCTTCCAGCACGCCCGGCCAGACCTTGCCGAAACGCGGATGCTCGCCGAGTACCGCGCCGGAGACCGCCGCGCCGATGCGGAAGCCGCCTTCGGCGGTCTCCACGATGCTGGTCATCTCATCGATCTTCTTGATGTCGACGATCAGGCCCGGCCGGATGACGCCGGCGCGCATCTGCACCAGCAGGTCGGTGCCGCCTGCGAGGATGCGGGCAGCACCCGCGGCCGCGGCGAAGGCACCAACCGCCTCGTCGAGCGTTCGTGGCGCCACGTATCGAATATCTGTCATGATTGCTTCCCATCCCCGCTGCACCCCGTTGGCTCAGGGTGAGGCCCCCCCGGTCAGGCCACGAAGTCAGGCGCACAGGGGTTGCTCAAGGCTACGCTGGCAGGGAAGGGCAGCATAGCCCCCTCGTAGGGCGCAATCCCGCGCTGTCAGCCCCGGGTGGCGAGATGCGCGATCGCTTCCGGCAAGAGGGCCGGGTCGCCCACGGCAAGAACACGGCCATCGCTGTCCAGGGTCAGCGGTTCGCCCGCCCAGCCGGTGACCCGGCCGCCGGCGCCCTCGACCACCGGGACCAGGGCCGCCCAATCCCAGGGCTTCATCGTGCATTCCGCGACAACGTCGATCAATCCAAGCGCCAGCAGGCCATAGGAATAGCAGTCACCACCCCAGGTGACGCGGCGCGAAGCCGTGCGCAGGCGCTCAAAGCCCGGCCGGTCCTTGGCTTCGAACATATCGGGACTGGTGCAGGACAGTTCGGCCTCGGCCAGCACCGGGCAGGGCCGGCAGCCTGGCGTACCGCCAAGCGGAGAGTGAAAGCGCGTGGGGCGGCCCTTGGCACCGATCCAGCGCTCACCGACGCCCGGCTGGTCGATCAGCCCCAGGACAGGCACGCCGTGGTGGAGCAGGCCGATCAGGGTACCGAACAGCGGACGGCCGGTGACGAAGGCCCGGGTGCCATCGATCGGATCCAGCACCCAGAGGTACTCCGCATCGGCCCGGTCGGGACCGAATTCCTCTCCCCAGATGCCATGGTCGGGAAAGCGTTCCCGCAACAGGGTGCGCATGGTCAGCTCCGCCTGGCGGTCGGCCTCGGTGACCGGGCTGGCATCGCCCTTGGCCTCGACCAGCAGCGGGCTGCGGAACAAGGGGCGGATGACCGCCCCCGCAGCTTCGGCGGCCGCCTCGGCCGCCGCGATGAACTCGTCCATCTATAGCCCTTCCTGTTGCGGTGCCGGTGGCGCCCAGCCGCGGCCCGGCACGCTGGCCAGCAACGCCTGGGTATAGGGATGGCTCGGCGCGGCGAAGATCGCCGCCGTCTCGCCCTGCTCCACCACCTCGCCCCGGTGCATCACCAGGATGCGGTCGCAGACCTGGGCGGCGACGCGCAGGTCATGGGTGATGAAGACCAGCGAAAGCGATAGCCGCTGCTTCAGCTCAGCCAGCAGCCGCAGCACCTGCGCCTGGACCGAGACATCCAGCGCCGAGACCGGCTCATCCGCCACCAGCACCGCCGGCTCCAGTGCCAGGGCGCGGGCCAGGCCGATGCGCTGGCGCTGGCCGCCGCTGAACTCATGCGGGAAGCGACCTGCCGCCGAGGGATCCAGCCCGACCAGCGCCAGCATCCGCTCGGCGGTGGCGCGGGCCTCGGCGCGGGAGGCGCCATGGATGCGCGGTCCCTGGGCGATGAGGTCCCCGGCCCGCCGCCGCGGATTGAGCGAGGCGAAGGGGTCCTGGAAGACCATCTGGATATGCCGCGTCATCGGCCGGAAGGCGCTGCGCGTCGCCTCCCGCACCTCCGTGCCGTTGAGTAGGATCGAGCCGCCATCGGCCGGCAGCAGCTTCACCAGGGTGCGGGCGACGGTCGACTTGCCGGAGCCGCTTTCGCCGACGATGCCCAGCGTCTCCCCCTTGTGCAGGGTGAAGGAGACGCCCTGCACCGCATCCACCACCCGGCGGCGCCCGAACAGCCCGCCGGTCCGGTAGGTTTTCCGGAGTTGGTCCACCACCAGCACGGCCGGGCCCTGCGGCGCCACCGGCCGGGCAGGCGGCACCAGCGGCGGCACCGCACCGACCAGGGCACGGGTATAGGGATGCACCGGTGCCCGCAGCACCTGCTGCGCCGGGCCGGTTTCGACGATGCGGCCCTGCTGCATGACCGCCACGCGATCGGCAATTTCCGCCACCACGCCGAAATCATGGGTGATGAACAGCACGCCGGTGCCGCGGCGGGACTGGATGTCCTTGATCAGTGCCAGGATGCGGGCCTGGGTGGTCACGTCGAGCGCGGTGGTCGGCTCATCCGCGATCAGCAGCTTCGGCTCCATCGCCAGCGCCATGGCGATCATCGCCCGCTGCCGTTGGCCGCCCGACAGCTCGTGCGGATAGGCGCGGGCGGCGCCGGGCGGGTCGGGGATGCCGACTTCCTCCAGCAGGGACTGGACGCGGGCCGCCACCATCACCGAGGTCAGGTGCCGGGCGTGTTCCTCCAGCACTTCCGCGATCTGCCGGCCGACCGGCATCAGCGGGTTCAGCGCCGTCATCGGTTCCTGGAAGATCATGCCGATCCGCTTGCCGCGGATGCCGCGCAGCCGGGCGGGCGGCAAGGTGGCAAGGTCCTCGCCCTCGAAGGTGATGCTGCCGCCGGCCAAGGTCACCCGCGGCGCCGGCAGCAGGCCGAGGATCGCCGTCGCGGTCAGCGACTTGCCGGAACCGCTTTCGCCGACGACGCAGAGGATCTCCCCCGCCGCCACGTCGAGGTCGATGCCCTGCAGGGCGAATTCACGGTCGGCGCCCTTGGGCAGCCGGACCGAGACATTGCGGAGCGACAGCAAGGGCGCGCTCAAAGCACCTGCATCCGCGGGTTCAGCGCATCGTTCAGCCCCTGGCCCACCAGGCTGAAGGCCAGCACCGTGGTCAGGATCGCCGCGCCAGGAATGGCCGAGACATACCACTCGGTCCGCAGCACCGCCCGCCCGGCGCCGATCATGTTGCCCCAGGAGGCGACGTTCGGGTCCGACAGGCCGAGGAAGGCCAGCGCGCTCTCCAGCAGGATGGCGATGGCCATGGTCACGCTGGCATAGACGATGACCGGCGGCAGCGCATTCGGCAACACCTCGCCCAGGATGAGCGAGGCATCGCGCATGCCGAGGCCCCGCGCGGCCAGGACGAATTCCCGCGACCGCAGCGACAGGAATTCCGCCCGCACCAGCCGGCAGGGCGCGGTCCAGCCGACCAGGCCGATGGCAATGGTGATCACCTCCAGCTCCGAGCCGAAGACCGCCACCAGCACCAGCAGCAGGATGAAATTCGGCACCGTCTGGAAGGCCTCGGTGATCCGCATCAGCAGATCGTCGACCCAGCCGCCGTAGAAGCCGGCGACTGCGCCGACCAGCACGCCGATGCCGACCGCGACGACCGAGGCGACCAGCCCGATCAGCAGCGAGACCCGGGCGCCATGGAAGATGAACCCCGCGATGTCGCGACCGAGGTTGTCGGTGCCGAGCGGCAGCCGCGGATTGGCGCCCGGCCATTGCAGCGGCCGCCCGGCCAGGGCCATCGGGTCGCGCGGAAAGAGCCAGTCTGCCGAAAGCGCCGCGCCGAGCACCGCGACCAGCAGCACCGCGCCGATGATCCCGGCCGGGCTGCGCAGATAGGCACGAACCGCCTTCATGAATTCGCCCCGATCCGCGGGTCGAGCTTCGCGTAGAGGATATCGACCAGGAAGTTCACAAGGATGACCAGCACGGCGGAGACCAGCACGATGCCCAGCAGGGTGTTCAGGTCCCGCTGCACCACGCTCTCGAAGGCCAGCCGGCCAAGGCCGGGCAGGGAGAAGACGCTCTCGATCACCACGCTGCCGCCCAGCATGGTGCTGAACTGCAGCCCGACGAAGGTGACCATCGGCAGCAGCGCGTTGCGCAGCACATGCCGCCACAGAACATGCCCCTCGGACAGGCCCTTGGCCCGGGCGGTGCGGACGAAGTCGAGGTTCATCACCTCCAGCATGCTCGCCCGCATCAGCCGCAGGTAGATGGCGAGGAAGATCAGCGCCAGCGACAGCACCGGCAGCACCAGATGGGTGGCGATATCCAGCACCCGATCGAGGCCCGTGAGCCCGGCGCCGATGCTCTCGAAGCCGCCCGGCGGCAGCCAGGCCAGCTTCACGCTGAACAGCACGATCAGCATCAGCCCGAGCCAGAAGCTCGGGATGGCATAGAAGACCAAGCCCAGGGTGCTGATGATGGTATCCGGCCAGCCGTTCACCCGCCGTGCCGCCAGCACGCCGAGCACCAGCCCGGCCGAGAAGGCGAAGGCCAGCGCGCAGGACATGAACAGCGCCGTCACCGCCAGGCGTTCCGCGATCACGCTCGCCACCGGCTTGCCGTAGATGGCGGATTGGCCGAGGTCGAAGGTCAGCAGCCGCAGCAGGTAGCGGCCGAGCTGCACCGCGACGCCGGCGTCCAGCCCATACTGGGTCCGCAGCCGCGCCGCATCCTCGGCACTGCCGCCGCCCATCTGGGCCATCAGCGCATCCACCGTATCGCCCGGCGCCAGCTGCAGCAGCAGGAACAACCCGACCAGGATGATGCCGAGCACCGGCAGCGACTGCGCCAGCCGGCGCAGCGCCAATCCGCCGAGGCGCTTCAAGCGGGTGCGAGCCAGGCGTCGTGCCAGCTGCTGCTGGCCCAGCGCGGCGTGTTGTGGCTGCCCATCAGCCGCTTGGAATAGACGCTGATGAAGGCATGCTCCACCGCGGTATGCACCGGCACATCCTCGATCGCGAGGCTGACGAAATCCTGGTACAGCGCCTTGCGTTTGGCCGCATCCAGCTCCGTCGCCGCGGCATCGATCACCGCATCCATGCGGGGATTGTCGTAGCCATACTGGTTGGTCCAGGGCGCGCCGACCGGGCTGCCGGTACGGAACCAGACGGTGGTGCTGACCGCCGGGTCGTTGCGATATTGGTGCCAGCCGGTGGTCAGGTCGAATTCATGGGTACGATAGACGCCGGTGAGGAAGCCGGGGGCATCCCGCGCCTCGATCTCCACCCGGATGCCGATCTCGCGCAGGCTCTGCTGGATGAAGGTGGCGAAGTTCAGCGTATACTCGCCCCAGGGCGCCGGCAGCAGCTTCAGCGGCTGGGCGAAGCGCTGGCCGTTGCGGGAGGGGCGCTTGTAGCCCGCCTCGTCCAGCAGGGCCTCCGCCTTGGCACGGTCGAAGGGATAGGGTGCCGGCCGCGGCACGTAGAAGGCGGTGGAGGAGGAGGGGATCGCCCCGGTCCCGACCTTCGCGTAGCCGTAGAGGAAATTCTCGATGAAGAAATCGAGGTCGAGCGCATGGGCGATGGCGCGGCGCACCCGGACGTCCGACAGCTCCTTCCGCCGCAGGTTGAACTCGGTCACCGTATGCGCGGTATTCCCCTCGTTGCCCTTGGTGCCGACGGTGAAGCGGGCATCCTTCGACAGCCGGGCGATGTCCGATAGCGACAGGCCGGAATAGGGGCTGAACTGCACCTGCCCGCTCTCGATCGCCGCCGCCGCGGCCGCCCGGTCCGCGATGAAGCGCCAGACGATGCGGTCGAGGTAGGGCGCGCCATTGCCGCGCCAGTAATTCGGGTTGCGCTCCGCCATCAGGTACTGGCCGCGCTGATACTCGACGAATTTGAAAGGCCCGGTGCCGATCGGCGCGGTATTCGCCGGATTGGCCCGGATATCCGTCCCCGCATAGACATGCGCCGGGATGACATGGCCGAGGTCCGGCAGTGCCCGCAGCAGCAGCCCCTGCGGCATCGGCCTGGAGAATTTGAAGACCGCCGTGTGGTCGTCCGGCGTCTCCACCGCATCAAGGAATTGGTAGAGCGTGGTGCCGTAGTTGAGGATCTTCTTCCAGCACTCCATGGCGCTGAACTGCACGTCCTTCGCGGTGAAAGGCTTTCCGTCGTGCCATGTCACGCCGCGGCGCAGGAAGAAGGTATGGGTCAGCCCATCCGCCGCGCTTTCCCAGCGCTCGGCCAGCACCCCGGTCGGCTCGCCCGCCGCGTCGAGATCGACCAGCGGCTCGACGATCTTGGACGCCATGACATAGACGCCGGTCGAGGCCTGGATCGCCGGGTTCAGCACCCGCTGCTCGCTGGTGAGCTGCACCGTCAGCGTGCCGCCACGCTGCGGTGCCCCAGGGGACGTCTGGCCGAGGGCCAGCCCAGGCAGCAGCCCGCCCATGGCCATCCCGCCGGCACTCGCCAGTGCCTGCCTGCGCGTCAGCTCCATTACCGGCTCCTCGGTCTGTTGCGGCGCAAAATGCCCAGGGCAGGGCACGGCATGCAAGCCTGTCAGCGACCCTCGCTGCGAAAGGCGAGAATGATCCCATGCGCCGCTGCGGGCGGCACCGCGATGCCATGGGGCCCCTCGATCGCACCTGCCCCGGCCACGCAGCGTGTCGCCGCCGCCCGGTCGGCGACGCGGATCGCCAGGGTCACCGGCCCTTCCTCCGCCAGCCCGGCGAGGTCCAGCCCAGGATAGCGCGCCGCCAGCTGTGCCGTGGTGAGGAAGACCAGTGCCGCCGCCCCCGTCTCCAGCCGCACCGCCCCATCCGGCTCCGCCGCCGGCGCCCGGTCCAGCATGCGCCCGAGCCCGGCTGCCGCGGCGGCGGGATCGGTCGCCAGCACCTCGATGGCATCCAGCCCTTCGGCGGTATTGGCATGGTCCATCAGCCCCGGCACCCAGGTCGCCTCCGGCGTCAGGTGCTGGCAGGCGAAGACCCTGAGGCCGGGGGCCGGCGGTTCCGCCACGTGGAAGGTCTGGAAGCGGGTTTCCGCGGTATGCCCGCCGGGCATGGCCACCGGCCGGCCGAAGTGCTGCACCGGCAGGGTGGCGATGCCCCGCGCTTCCAGCTCGGCGCGGCCGGCCTCGGCATCATGCGCGCGCAGCGCGATGGCCGAAATACCCTCGCGCGTCTCCAGCAACCGCCGCCAGCGGGCGTTCAACTCGGTCGGCACCAGCACGCCGAGCAGCTCGAAGTAGTCCTGCCGCAGCATCACGCAGGCATTGCCGGTGCCCATATGCGGCGAATGGGTGCCACGCGGGGCGATGGTGAAGCCCAGCCGGGCGAAGCTGGCCGCCGCCGCGTCCAGGTCCCGCACCAGCACCACGCCATGGTCGATCCCGCCCAGATGCGTCAGCATGAAGCCCATTCCTTATCTCTACGGGGCCTCATGTCGCACGCCATCGAAACCCGCGTCACCCGCCTGCTCGGCATCCGCTATCCGATCGTGCAGGGCGGCCTCGCCCGCGTCGCCTTCGCCGATCTCGCCGCGGCCGTCTCCAATGCCGGCGGCCTGGGCCAGATCAGCACCGCCGGGCTGCCCGGCGGGCTCGATGGGCCGGAGGCGCTCCGGGCCGAGATCCGCAGATGCCGGGCGCTGACCGACAAGCCCTTCGCGGTGAATTTCCCGATCGGCCGGCAGGATATCTGGCCAGGGTTGGAGGCGGCGCTGGAGGAAGGCGTCCGCGTCATCGCGCTGACCGCCGGCAACCCCACCCCCTATATCCGCCGCTGCGCCGAGGTCGGCGCCAAGACTCTGGTGCTGACCGCCGGCCCCGAATTGGCGAAGAAGGCGGAAGCCGCCGGCGCCGACATGGTGGCGACCGTCGGCTACGAGGGCGGCGGCCATATCGGCCGTTCCGATGAGACCACCATGGTCATGGTCCCCCGCACCGTCGCCGCGGTGAAAATTCCGGTGCTCGCCTCGGGCGGCATCGCCACCGGGGCCGGGCTGCTGGCGGCCCTGGCCCTGGGCGCGGAGGGCGTCGAGATGGGCACCCGCTTCGTCGCCTCGGCCGAAGCCGTGGCCCATGCCCATTACAAGCAGGCGCTGGTCGGCGCGGTGCCGACCGATACCATGCTGATCAAGCGCACGCTCGGCATGCCTGGCCGCGTCCTGCACAGCGCCTATGCCGACCGCATCGTCGCCGCCGAGGCGGCCGGCGCGCCGAAGGAGGAGATCGTCGCGCTGATCGCCGGCCGCGCCAATGCCCGTGGCACCGATGACGGCGACCTGGCCGAGAGCTACGTCTGGGCCGGCCAGAGCGTCGGGCTGATCGACGGCATCGAGCCGGCCGGCGCCATCATCGCCCGGATGGCGGCGGAAGCGGCCGCCGGCCTGGACCGGCTGCGGGGGATGTTCGCGTGACCGACCCCTGCCGGCTGCCCGCCACCAGCCTGGCCGGCCTGTTCGCCCTTGGCGCGCTGTCCCCGGTCGAGGCTTTGGAGGCATTGCTCGCCCGCATCGCCCGGCTGAATCCGGTGCTCAACGCCATCGTCGCGCTGGACGCGGCCGGTGCCCGTGCCGCCGCCCGCGCCAGCGAAGCCCGCTGGCGGGCCGGGGTACCGCTCTCGCCGCTGGATGGCGTGCCCTTCAGCGTGAAGGACAATATCACCGTCGCCGGCCTGCCCTGCGCCTGGGGCAGCCCGATCTTCCGCGACGTCATCCCGGAGCGGGACGAGCTGCCGGTCGCCCGGCTGCGCGCCGCCGGGCTGATGCTGCTGGGCAAGACCAATGTCCCGGAATTCACCCTGCAGGGCTATACGGACAACAGCGTCTATGGTCCGACGCGCAATCCCTGGGACCCTCGGCTGACCCCCGGCGGCTCTTCCGGTGGGGCGGTGGCGGCTGTCGCTGCCGGGCTCGGGCCGCTGGCCCTCGGCACCGATGGCGGTGGCTCGATCCGCCGCCCGGCCTCGCATGCCGGATTGGTCGGGTTGAAACCCTCGCCCGGGCGGGTGCCACGCTGCGACGGGCTGCCCGCCATCCTGCTGGACCTCGAGCAGATCGGCCCGATCGCCCGCACCACCGGCGATCTGGTTGCCCTGCTGTCCCTGCTGGTCGCCCCGGATGCGCGCGACCCCCTCTGCCGGGCCATGCCGCCTTTCGCCGTCCCGGCCATGCCGCCGCGCCAGCGCATCCTTTATGTGCCGCGTTACGGCACCGCCCCGGTGGACCCTGTGATCGGCGCCAGCGTCGCCGCTGCCGCGCACCGCCTCGCGGCCCTCGGCCACCAGGTGGAGGAAGGCGCGCCGCCCTTCACCGCCGAGGAACTGGCCGCCATCTTCGGTCCCATCGGCCAGGCCGGCCTTGCCTGGCTGATGGCGGAGAAATCCGGTGAGCCGACCGCGCCCATGCTGCGGGAAATGGCGGCGGCCGGCCGAAGCCTCTCGGCGGCGGCCCTGTTCGGCGCCCTGGATGGCATCGCCGCCTTCCGTCGCCGCATGGCAAGCTTCTTCGGTGCCTGGGACCTCATCCTCACCCCCGCCGCCGCGGCGCTGCCCTGGCCGGCCGAGGAGGTTGCCCCGCGAACCATCGACGGCCAGCCGGTCGGGCCGCGCGGCCATGCCATCTTCACCAACTTCGCCAATATCGCGGGCCTGCCCGGCATTGCCCTGCCATCCGCCCCGGCCGCCAACGGCCTGCCGATCGGCTTCCAGCTGGTAGGGCCAGCCGGTGCCGACGGCCTGCTCTGCGCCCTGGCGCTGGAATGGGAAGCGGCGGAACCCTGGGCGCAGCGTTGGCCAGCACTCGCTGCCTAATGCAACAAGTCGCCCTGGAGCGGTTCCAGCGCATCGCCCAGCGCCAGCCGGCCGCCCTCGATGACCTCGGCATAGACGCCGAGGTCCATGTGCCCGAAATGCTCGCGCAGGTCCTTGGGCGGCTTGGCGTCGCGCTCGCCGGTTTCTGGATTCACCTCGGTCGCTGGGCAGCGGACGGTGCGCTTGAAGACCCGAAGCCTCGCGCCCCCGAGCTGGATCTCCTGCCCGACCAGCCCGAATTCCGCCCAGGGCAGACCGCCCGAGACATAGACATTGGCGCGGAAACGCAGCGGGTCGAGGCGCCTGCCGGCCGCCTGCTCCAGCGCCTGCAGGCTGGCCAGGCCGATGATCGAGACCGCCTTGGTCGCCACGTCGGTGAAGTTATGCCCTGGCGCCTCGACGAAGCGCGGGGTGCCCCGCGCCTCCTCGCCCAGGAACGCGGTCAGGAAGGCGGCGATCTCGGCGCGACCGCCGGGGCTGCGCGTATCGCCCAGCAGGGACGGGCCAGCCGGGGGCCGCAGCAGCAACTGGCCCGACCGCGCATCATAGGCGCTGTGCAGCAGGGCGAGCCTGGCATTGGCCATGAGGCAGCCGAAGTGCCGCTTCTGCAACCAGCTCGGGGCGGCGGGGTCGAAGGGCGCGTCGCCCTGGGCCAGGGCGAAGCGGCGATCATGCGGCAGGCATTCGCCCTCCCGCAGCGTCACCTCTTCCAGGGCTTCCGCCGTCAGCCCCTTCACCGGGTAACGGTAGATGTGTTCGACGCGCATCGGAATTAATTCCTCCCGGATCTTGACCCAGCGCAAGGCGAATTACCACATTCGGCGCGACCATGATGCCGCTCGTTGCCGCTGCCGGGGCGAGGGCATCCGTCGCCGTCGAGTCTCGTTATCGGGCGGGCCCGCCAGGGCTGTCCGATGGCCAGAGGAGGGACCAGAAGTATGGACATCGAGAAATTCACCGACCGCGCCAAGGGCTTCCTGCAGGCGGCGCAGACCATCGCCATCCGTGAATACCACCAGCGGGTGACGCCCGAGCATCTGCTGAAGGCCTTGCTGGACGATGAGCAGGGCGCGGCCGCCGGCCTGATCCGGGCCGCCGGGGGCGATGCCGCCAAGGCGAAGCAGGCCGTCGACCTCGAGATCAGCCGTCAGCCCAAGGTTTCCGGCGGGGGCGCCGGTCAGCCCCAGTTCACCCCTGATATCGTCCGTGTCCTGGATACGGCGCAGCAGCAGGCGCAGAAGGCCGGCGACGAATACGTCGCCCAGGACCGCCTGCTGGTGGCGCTCGCTTCCAGCGACAGCGGCGCCGGGCGCATCCTGAAGGCCGCTGGCGCCGATGCCCAGCGGTTGGAAGCTGCCGTCGCCGACCTGCGCAAGGGCCGCAAGGTCGATAGCCAGAATGCCGAGCAGAGCTTCGACGCGCTGAAGAAATATGCCCGGGACATCACCGAGCTGGCGCGCGAAGGCAAGCTCGACCCGGTCATCGGCCGCGACGAGGAGATCCGCCGCGCCATCCAGGTGCTGGCTCGCCGCACCAAGAACAACCCGGTGCTGATCGGCGAGCCCGGCGTCGGCAAGACCGCCATCGTCGAGGGCCTGGCGCTGCGCATCGTCAAGGGCGACGTACCCGAGGCATTGAAGACCAAGCGCGTCATGGCACTCGACCTCGGCGCGATGGTTGCCGGCGCCAAGTACCGCGGCGAGTTCGAGGAACGGCTGAAGGGCGTGCTGTCGGAGACCGAGCAGGCCGCCGGCGAGATCATCCTCTTCATCGATGAGATGCACACGCTGGTCGGCGCGGGCAAGGCGGATGGGGCGATGGATGCCTCCAACCTGCTGAAGCCGGCGCTGGCGCGCGGCGAGCTGCATTGCATCGGCGCGACCACGCTCGACGAATACCGCAAGCATGTGGAGAAGGACGCGGCGCTGGCCCGCCGCTTCCAGCCGGTCTTCGTGGGTGAGCCGAGCGTGGAGGATACCGTCTCCATCCTGCGCGGCATCAAGGAGAAGTACGAGCTGCACCACGGCGTCCGCATCACGGACGGCGCGCTGGTGGCGGCCGCGACCTTGTCCAACCGCTACATCACCGACCGTTTCCTGCCGGACAAGGCGATCGACCTGATCGACGAGGCTGCCTCCCGCCTGCGGATGCAGGTGGACAGCAAGCCGGAGGAGCTGGACGCGATCGACCGCGACCTGATGCGCCTCAAGATCGAACGCGAGGCCTTGAAGAAGGAGCAGGACGTCGCCTCCCGCGACCGGCTGGCCAAGCTGGAGAAGGAGCTGGCCGATCTCGAGGAACGCTCCAACGAGATGACCCAGCGCTGGGAGGCGGAGAAGGGCAAGGTCGTCGAATCGCAGAAGCTGAAGGAGGAGCTGGACAAGGCCCGGACCGAGGTCGAGCTGGCCCAGCGCCGCGGCGACCTCGCAAAGGCCTCCGAGCTGATGTACGGCGTCATCCCGCAGCTGGAGAAGAAGCTGGCCACCGCCGGCGACGGCGACGCGCGCCTGCTGAACGAAGCGGTCACCGAGGAAGGCATCGCCGGCGTCGTCAGCCGTTGGACCGGCATCCCGGTCGAGAAGATGCTGGAAGGCGAGCGCGCCAAGCTGCTCAAGATGGAGGAGAAGCTGCGCCAGCGGGTGGTCGGCCAGCCGGAAGCGCTGGAGGCCGTCAGCAAGGCGGTCCGCCGGGCGCGCGCCGGCCTGCAGGACCCGAACCGGCCGATCGGCAGCTTCCTGTTCCTCGGCCCGACCGGCGTCGGCAAGACCGAGCTGGTGAAGGCGCTGGCCAGCTTCCTCTTCGACGACGAACGGGCGATGACCCGCATCGACATGTCCGAGTACATGGAGAAGCACTCGGTCTCCCGCCTGGTCGGTGCCCCGCCGGGCTATGTCGGCTACGATGAGGGCGGTGCGCTGACCGAGGCGATCCGGCGGCGGCCCTACCAGGTCATCCTGTTCGATGAGGTGGAGAAGGCTCACGAGGACGTGTTCAACATCCTCCTGCAGGTTCTCGACGACGGCAGGCTGACCGATGGCCAAGGCAGGACGGTCGACTTCCGCAATACGATCATCGTGCTGACCAGCAACCTGGGCAGCCAGGCGATCGCTGAACTTCCCGAGAGCAGCGACATCGAGGCCGCCCGGCCC
Source organism: Belnapia sp. AC561 (assembly GCF_979252845.1). Taxonomy (NCBI): domain Bacteria; kingdom Pseudomonadati; phylum Pseudomonadota; class Alphaproteobacteria; order Acetobacterales; family Roseomonadaceae; genus Belnapia; species Belnapia sp. AC561. The sequence continues at coordinate 2,040 of NZ_CEEDBP010000014.1, read as the reverse complement.
GCAGTGATGCGCGCGGTGCGGGAACACTTCCGGCCGGAGTTCCTCAACCGGTTGGACGAGATCGTACTGTTCCGGCGACTCGCCCGCAGCGACATGGCTTCGATCGTCGATATTCAGCTTACCGGTCTCCGCCGGTTGCTGGAGGATCGCAAGATCGGTCTCGTGCTGGATGACAAGGCGCGGGAGTGGCTGGCGGAAGCCGGCTATGACCCGGCCTATGGCGCCCGGCCGTTGAAGCGGGTGATCCAGCGGGCCCTGCAGGACCAACTGGCCAACCTGGTGCTCGAAGGCCGTATCCATGATGGGGAGCAGCTGACCGTCACCACCGGCACTGATGGGCTGGTGGTCAGCCAGCAGCCGCTGGCCGCGGCTGCCTGACGTCGGGAGGGATTGAGCCTGGGTGTTACTCCGCCCAGGCGACTTCCTGCTTCGGCTCCAGATGTGCGACCTGCGACAGGATCGCCAGGCGTTCCTGCTGGAAGGACTGCAACTCGGCGCCGGCGAGCTGAATGGTCGCGGCAGGCCGGGCAATGGCCGGGTCCACCAGCCGGCCACCTTCGGCAATCTCGTAATGCAGGTGGGGCCCGGTCGCCATGCCGCTGGAGCCGACACGGCCGATGACCTGTCCCTGGCTGACCTGGCTGCCCTGACGGAGGCCGCGGCTGAAGCCGGACAAATGGGCGTAGCGTGTCTCCGTGCCGTCCGGATGCTGCAGCACGATGAGCCGGCCATAGCCCCCGGCGAAACCGGCGCGTGTCACGACCCCATCGGCCGCGGCGAGCACCGGCGTGCCGGTCGGCGCCGCGAAATCGATCCCCTGATGCATCCGGGTGAAGCCCAAGACCGGGTGGCGCCTCTGGCCGAAGCCCGAGGTCACGCGGGCACCGTCGAGGGGTGTACGGAGGAAATTGCGGCGCAGGCTGCGGCCATTCTCGTCGAACCATTCCGGCCCATTGGCGGTCTGCTGCCGCCAGATCGAAAGGCGGCGGTTGCTGAGTAGGAACTCGGCATGCAGCACCTCGCCATCCCGGAGCAGTCCCCCTTCAGCATCACGGAAGCGCTCGAACAGGACGGTGAAACTGTCGCCGACCTGCAATTCGCGTTGGAAATCAACCGAATGCGCCAGCATGCGCACCAGGCCGAGGCCCATGGCCGGGGGGACCCCAGCCTGCTGGAGATCCTGGAAGATCGTGCCCGTGACCTCGCCCCGGGCCAGGACGAGGTGGCGGTGACGCGCCGCTTCTTCCTCCGTGGCCTGCCAGCCATTGGCGGAGCGGGTAACGGTGACCGTACGACCGGGCTGTGGCTCCAGGATGAGAGCCAGCAGGGCATCGTCACGGCTTGGGTCCTGGCGGACCGTGACCTCATGTCCCGGCTGTAGCCGTCGCGGCGAAAAGACGGGCGCAAGGGCTGAGATAGCCGGCTTGGCCTCGTCCGCCTCGACGCCCGCACCGGCCAGGAGCTGGGTCAGCGTATCGCCAGGCTTGACTACGAGGACGCGGACGGCCTCGGTCTGGGGAGCAGAGGTGACCTGGTCGGGTGAGGCTGCCCGAACGAGGGGCGAAGCAGATATTCCGACGAATAGAACGGCCAAAGACAGCCAACGCGCAGAGTGCGCGGCGCGATGCAGCATACAAAACCCCTCCCAGGGCTGAAATATGCCGAAACCTTTCCCGGACTAATCATTATAAGTCAACGGGTTGACGTATTCGGCTTCGAGATGAGTTCAATGAATGGCGGAGCGAAAGCGAAACTTTTGAAAAAGGCGTTTGACAGCTTTCGCACCCAGGCCTAGAAGCCGCCTCCCGACGACGGCGCCTTCGCCGCTCGCCGGGCCGCTGAAGAGCGGGCCTTGACTTCGGCGGCTTCGGCCACTAAGTACTCAGGCCCGCACCGAGGTGTGGCTTCCCTACCCTTACGGGTTTAAACGCTGGTTTGCCGAAAGGTTTCCCAGCGAGGGTCTTGTTCTTTTAAATCCTTATCGGTTATTTGGAAGCGTGTAATATATGCTTGCTGGTTATCCTGTCTTATTGATGGGTT